>CAZNFK010000001.1:0-17421 GCA_964572365.1 uncultured Flavobacteriaceae bacterium
AGTTCAAAACTAAATTCGCTTGTGAGATCAAAAACTTTAAGGCCGAAGATTACTTCGACCGTAAAGAGGCCAGGAAATTAGACAAGTTCGCCCAGTATGCCATTGTAGCTTCAGATGAAGCTATAAAGGATGCCGGCATTGACCTGGATACCATCGACAAGCTTCGCGTTGGAGTGATCTGGGGAGCGGGGATCGGAGGACTGGAAACCTTCCAGGATGAGGTACTTACCTTTGGAAAAGGTGACGGTACCCCGCGATTCAATCCTTTCTTTATTCCCAAGATGATCGCCGATATTGCCCCCGGGCATATCTCGATCCGTCACGGATTCATGGGGCCTAATTACACTACAGTTTCTGCCTGTGCTTCGGCGGCAAATGCATTGATCGATGCTCTTAACTATATTAGGTTAGGGCATAGTGATATCATTGTCTCGGGAGGTTCTGAAGCTGCGGTAGCCCCGGCAGGGATGGGAGGATTTAATGCTATGCATGCCCTTTCCACCCGAAATGAAAGCCCCGAAACGGCTTCAAGGCCTTTCGATGCTACCCGTGATGGTTTTGTACTTGGAGAGGGGGCAGGAGCCCTTATCCTTGAAGAGTACGAGCATGCCAAAGCTCGTGGTGCAAAGATCTATGCCGAAGTAGTTGGAGGAGGACTCTCTTCTGATGCTTACCATATGACTGCACCCCATCCTGAAGGGATAGGTGTGGTTGCGGTGATGGAGAACTGTCTCAAGAATGCAGGCCTGAAACCCGAAGATGTTGATGCTATCAATACACACGGTACGTCAACGCCTCTTGGGGATGTAGCTGAATTGAAAGCCATCAAGAAAGTTTTTGGAGAGCATGCAAAGAACATCAATATCAATTCCACCAAGTCCATGACAGGACATTTGTTAGGAGCTGCAGGCGCAGTTGAAGCCATCGCTTCAATACTTGCCATGAAGCACGGTATTGTTCCGCCCACCATCAACCATGAAACACCAGACGAGAATATTGACCCCGAACTCAACCTTACCTTGAACAAAGCTCAGCCTCGCGATGTTAAGGTCGCAATGAGCAATACTTTTGGTTTTGGAGGTCATAATGCCTGTGTGCTGTTCAAAAGACTGGATGAATAAGAACTCCCATGAGTGTTATTAGAAACATACTAAATTCCCGTTCTTCAAGAGGCGGGAATTTTTTTATGGAACTAACCAAAATTATGGGCTTCAAACCCCGTAACATAAATCACTACAAAAAGGCTTTTACCCACCGCTCTCTTAATAAAAAGGATGAAGAAGGAAATGCCATTAATTTTGAACGGATGGAATTTCTTGGGGATGCCATGTTGAGCGCCGTGATCGCTTCTCATTTATTCAAAGAAGTCCCCGGCGGCAATGAAGGCTATCTTACTAAGATGCGCTCCAAGATCGTGAGCCGTAAACATCTTAATGAACTTGGGAGAGACCTTAATCTTATCAATTACATCCAAACCAATATTTCCAAAGATCAATTTGGGGTCAATATCCATGGTAACCTTTTTGAAGCATTAGTGGGTGCTATTTATTTAGACCGTGGCTACAGGTACTGCAAGAAATTCATCTACGAAAGAGTGATAGAGCCTTATGTGGATATTGAGCAGCTGGAAGGTACGGTCATTAGCTATAAAGGGTTGCTGATAGAGTGGTGCCAGAAGGAGAAAAAGAATTTCAGTTTTGAGGTGTACGAAGATACCGGAATAGACGAATTGAAACATTTCGCAGTAAAATTAAGGATCGAAGACCGGGTGGTGGCAAAGGCCAGGGCTACTTCCAAGAAAAAAGCTGAAGAAAAAGCTTCCAAGAGGGCCTACTATGCACTTCAAAATAAGATCGAACCTTCTTAAAGAAATCGTTAAAACTAAAACGTTTTCGTAGATAATTCATGAAATAGGAGGTAAAAAACTATCATTTCTACTCTACAATTTTTATCTTTAGCCTTCGATGAAAATAGAGTATGCCTGCCCATAAACTGGTTCTGGATGACGTTTTTGAAGAGGCTTATAAGCTCATTGCTATCCATTGTTCGGTAGAAGAGTATAAGCTGGCTTTCCTTTTGAACAAACATTTAGACCTGCGGCTGGCGAGATCAAGAAAAGACATTGATTTTAATATCAAAGGGGCACATGTGCTGTTTGCCCTTTACAGGTTTGAAGATCAATTCAAATATTGCGACTATTACCTGGTCGGCAATATTTCCAAAGCAGAAGACCGATCAACTGCGAACCCGAATTCGCTGTTTGGGGAAAAAGATACGACTCTCAAAAAGAGTTATCTGCTTCCCGAATTCAAAAAAGTAGATTTTTTTCTGAAAATAGAAGAAGAAACCAGTGGTGTTTCAGAAAAACTGTTGTTGGAAAAGATCAAGGAGATCCCACAGGTGTCAATGGCCTATTCTATCGATCATCAACAAGTAAAATCAAAGGAAAATTTAATATTTGACTAGATGCCAAACACAAAAAAGACCAAAATAGTAGCAACTCTCGGCCCTGCAACGAGTACTAAAGAGGTTTTAAAAGATATGATGCAGGCCGGAGTAAATGTTTTTAGAATAAACTTTTCTCACGCCAATTACGATGACGTAAAGCAACGCATCAAAATGATACGTGACCTTAATGAGAAACACGGCTTTTCGGCCGCTATCCTTGCCGATCTTCAGGGGCCAAAGCTCAGGGTTGGGAAGATGAAAGAAGAAGTCGTGGTTTCTAAGGGAGATGAGATCACTTTTGCCACCGGAGAAGAATTTGAAGGCACCGCCGATAGAGTTTACATGAATTACGATCGTTTTCCAAAGGATGTAAAAGCCGGAGAACGAATTCTGCTCGATGATGGAAAATTGATCTTCGAAGTGGTAAGTACCAATAAAGAAAATGAGGTGAAGGCCAAAGTAGTGCAGGGAGGACCTTTGCGCTCTAAAAAAGGTGTAAACCTTCCAAATACCAGCATTTCTCTTCCGGCACTTACCGAAAAGGATGTGGAAGATGCCATTTTTGCAGTAAAGCAGGATGTCGATTGGATCGCGCTTTCTTTTGTGCGCCACAGCGAAGACCTTATTGAGCTGCAGAACCTTATCAAGGAACACACAGATCATAAGATTCCTATTATCGCGAAAATTGAGAAGCCTGAAGGAGTTGCTAACATCGACAAAATTGTAGCTTACTGTGACGGATTAATGGTGGCCCGTGGTGATCTTGGAGTTGAGATCCCGGCGCAGGAAGTGCCGCTTATTCAGAAACAACTGGTGTTGAAAGCCAAAAAAGCCAGAATTCCCGTTATTATCGCGACCCAGATGATGGAAACCATGATCACCAGCCTTACCCCGACAAGGGCCGAGGTGAATGACGTGGCAAACTCGGTTATGGATGGAGCCGATGCAGTAATGCTCAGCGGGGAAACTTCTGTAGGAAATTATCCGGTGCAGGTGATCGAGAAGATGTGCCAGATCATTATGAGCGTAGAAACCTCTCCGCTTATCAAGGTGCCTCATGAGCCGCCTCACGTGCGCACCAAGCGATATATTACCAAAGCCATTTGTTTTCATGCCGCCCATATGGCGAATGAGATCAAGGCGCAGGCAATTTGTACCCTTACCAATAGTGGGTACACGGCATTCCAGATCTCTGCCTGGAGACCAGAATCTAACATCCTGGTATTTACGTCGAACAAAAGGATCGTAAACCAGCTGAGCCTTTTATGGGGGGTAAGAGCGTTCTATTACGACAAGATGGTGAGTACAGATGAGACCATTGACGATGTTAACAGGATCGCATTAGAATCCAACTATGTTGAAAAGGGCGATTTCATTATCAACCTTGCAGCCATGCCTATTAGCGAGAAAGGAATGGTGAATACTTTAAGAGTATCAGAAGTACATTAGAAATATAGAATCAAAAGCTTGTTGAGCCACCGGTTTTCCGGTGGCTTTCTTTTTTAGAGATCGAATCTAAGCTGCACCGCAATTTCCTTTTTTTCCTCTTGCTGGTCCTCTTTTTCAGTGTTGAGGTTGGATAAAGAAATGCCCAGAAGTCGCACAGAATTCTTCATTTTTTCCTGGTACAGCAGCTTTTTTGCCGTTTCCAGGATCAGGTCTTTTGATGAAATGTAATAATCGAGGGTTTTACTGCGGGTTTGAAGCGTAAAATCGCTGTACTTGATCTTTAGGGTAACCGTTTTTCCTGCGACCTTGGTTTTTGTGAGCCTTCTTTCAATTTCTTCGGAAATATTTTCCAGCCGTTCCTGCATAAATACTTCAGAAGAAATATTCTCCTCGAAAGTGCGTTCGGCACCCAGCGATTTCCTGGTGCGGGAAGGTTTCACTTCACTCAGATGAATTCCCCTTACCACATTGTAGTAAAACTGTCCGCTCTTTCCGAAGTTTTCGTTGAGGAATTCCAGGGATTTTTCTTTCAGATCTTTTCCGGTGAAAATTCCCAGCCGGTACATTTTATCGGCGGTGACCTTTCCCACCCCATAAAACTTCCGAATTTCCAGATCTTCCAGGAACTCTTCCACTTCTTCGGGGTTGACGGTTTTTTGTCCGTTGGGTTTGTTGTAGTCACTGGCTACCTTGGCGATGAACTTATTGATGCTGATGCCTGCGGAAGCGGTCAACCCGGTCTTTTCAAAGATCTTCTGTCTTATTTCTTTGGCTATGAGTGACGCGCTGGGGTTTCCCTTTTTATTGTCGGTAACATCCAGGTAGGCCTCATCAAGAGAAAGCGGTTCTACCAGGTCTGTATACTCAAAAAATATGTTTCTTATGCGATTGGAGATCTCGCGGTAGCGGTCAAATCTTGGCTTTACAAAAATGAGTTCCGGGCAGTTCCTTTTGGCGATGACACTACTCATGGCACTTTTTACCCCAAATTTTCGGGCTTCGTAACTGGCGGCGGCTACTACCCCGCGCTGAGAACTTCCGCCAACAGCAATAGGTTTCCCTATTAGATCGGGATTATCCAGCTGTTCTACAGATGCGTAGAAAGCGTCCATATCCACATGAATTATCTTTCGCTGTTTGAACGGTTCCATTCCGGCAAATTTACGCAATCTTCTTCCCCTTCTTCCGAAGAAGAGCTATAGAAAAGCATTTGATTTGAGCATTAAATCCTGTAACTTGGAATGATTAAGATCAGGCCTATGAAAACAGCTATTATTCTTGGTGCTACGGGATTGACAGGAGGGTTAGTATTAAACCGACTGCTGAAAGATGACCGATATTCGACGATCAAACTATTCTCCCGTTCTTCTATTGGTTTTTCCGATCCAAAAATAGAAGAACACCTCATAGACCTTTTTAAGCTGGAGAATTACTCTGAAATCTTTAAGGCAGATGAAGTCTACTGTTGTATTGGCACCACCAAGGCTAAAACACCCGATGAAGAAACCTATCGTAAAATTGACTACGGTATACCCGTTGCTGCAGCCAAATTGGCAAAACGGAATGGAATCTCCAAGTTCCTGGTGATTTCTGCTCTGGGGGCTGATGCCGACAGTGGCATTTTTTACAACAAGACGAAAGGAGAGATGGAGCGAGATGTGCTGAAGGAAAATATACCTGAAACTTACATTTTTCAGCCTTCTTTGATAGCCGGACCTCGAAAGGAAAAAAGGTTACTCGAATCTTTGGGAAAGATCCTGATGAATGTGGGGAATCACTTATTACTAGGTTCTCTAAAGAAGTATCGAAGCATTCATCCCGATACTATTGCCAAAGCAATGATTATTGTGGCCGGAGAGGGATATGAAAAAACACGAATAGAATCTGACGAAATCAAGATAATCGCAAAGAATGAAGGAGATAGAACGTAAATTTTTGATTCCATCTATTGAGCCGGTGAAAGAGATGGCGTTCAGGAATACCCGTATCGTTCAGGGGTATCTCAATTCGGCACCTGAAAGAACAGTAAGGGTAAGGATCAAAGGAGAAAAAGGGTTTTTGACCATAAAGGGAAGATCCAATGAAAGCGGGTTGAGCAGATTCGAATGGGAAAAGGAGATCCCTTTATCTGAGGCCGAAGTTTTACTGAAATTATGTGAGCCGGGATCCATAGAAAAGGTCCGGTATGAAGTAAAGGTGAAAAATCACATTTTTGAGGTCGATGAATTTTTCGGGGATAATGAAGGTTTGCTGTTAGCCGAAGTGGAATTATCTTCAGAAGACGAAGAGTTTGAAAAGCCCTCCTGGTTAGGAAAGGAAGTTACCGGCAATAAAATGTACTATAATTCCTACCTTAGCAAATTTCCGTATCAGGAATGGCAAAATTTACACCTATGAAAAAAGCATCTTTAATGGTCTTACTGCTGATCATACTCAGCGCATGTAATCAAAACAGCGACACCAGGGGAATTCCCGGTCCTGAAGAAGTTGAGGCAAAAGCTCCTGACACCATTCCCGACATGGAAGAGCAGGCGAATGAATTAAAGGAAAAAGGCTACCAGACGTTCTTTTACGAGCAAGAAGGAGAAAAATACCTCATGCAACAGTATTTCATTGTATTCCTGAAAAAGGGAGAGAAGAGGAGCCAGGATTCTACGGAAGCGGCCGAGCTGCAAAAACAACATCTGGCTCACCTTACTCGCATGGCCAATGAAGGTTTTCTAAGTCTTGCCGGACCCTTTGGAGATGACGGTGATATTCGCGGCATCGCGGTTTATAATACTCCAACTCTTAAAATGGCAGACAGTCTCGCGAAGATAGATCCTATGGTAAAGGCAGGAAGACTTGAGGTGGAAATCCACCCATGGTGGGCAGCAAAAGGAGGAGAGCTGAAATAGATCTAAAAACTCCCCGTTAAGCCTAAAGAAGTCGGGCTTAATTGGACATTCCAGGATATTTTTTTCTGTTGGAATTGCAAACTTTCCTGTTGGGTTTTTAAAAAACCGTCAACAGGTTCTACAACCGCGACTCCTAAGACCATGCTTACTGCTACATCGGTTAACCAGTGTTCCCAAACGGGATGCAGGGCCTTTCAGTCCGATGCAGTTATTTCCGGCCTTCAAAAAGGGATTTTTGAACTGTTTCCCGATCGCATAAGCAGTCAAAAAAGCGAATAAAGCGTGACCCTAGAGGCGGGTTAAGGTATCCTGCTGCTGTGAATTCCCCGGCTGAAAAACCAGGAAAAACAAAAGCAGCAGGATCATTTTGCTTAATGAGCTATACTTCATTTTCCAGGAAAAGCCCTTATTCCCAGCCTCCGCCAAGAGCCTGGTAAAGGTTGACAATGGCATTGAGTTCATTAAACCTGATGTTGATTAGCTCCAGCTGGGCGTTCAGAGAATTTTCCCTGGCGGTTAATACTTCCAGGTAATTTGCGAATCCGTTGTTCAGCAGTTCTTCGGAATAAGAAGTGGCTAGATCATACGATTCCGCTTCTTTCAGTTTAACTTCCAGTTTCTCCCGGGCTGCGCGATAATTGTAAAGTGCATCTGAAACTTCTCCTGTGGCATTCAAAAGCGTTTCCCTGAAGTTAAGAAAGGCGATCTCCTGTCTCGCCTGGGCCACTTCATATTCGGTTTTGATCTGTCTGCGGTTGAAAATAGGCTGCGTAAGAGAGCCGGCTATGCTCGCGAACAGGTTATTGCTATTCAAAAGATCTCCCAGGTCCAGGCTTTGAAATCCTGTGGAAGCGTTAATGCGCAGCGAAGGATAGAAATTACTCCTGGCAACATTGGTTAACTGGAAGGCGTTGATAAGGTTGTACTCGGCGGCGACCACATCTGGTCGGTTCCTTAAAAGCTGCACGGGAACCCCGGTCTTTAATTCAGTTTGGATCTCCTGTTGGTCGAGCTCGCTTCTTTCGATAGCGTGAGGCGCGTCCCCTAAAAGAATAGAGAATGTGTTTTCCAACAACCTTATCTCATTCTCCAGGTCAATAACCACTGCCTGGGCCCTGTACAATTGAGCCTGCGTTTGCTGTACGCCCACTTCGGTCACATTACCTGCATCTTTTAAAGCTTTTATGGTTTCCAGACTTTTTTCCCTGTTAAGTACGGTTTGCTTTGTTACCGCGAGCTGTTCATCCAGCGACAACAACCGGAAATAAAGAGAAGCGAGGTTCGCGATCAATTCGGTTTTTACAGCTTTATGGGCCGCTACCGACTGTAAATAGGAGGCCTGCAAGGCTTTTTCATTGCTCCTTATTTTACCCCAGATATCGGCTTCCCAGGATAGATCGGCCGTGAGATCGAACTGGTCAATAGAACCCCTTCCGTAGAGAGATTGATTATTGGCCGCCAGTTCCTGGTGAACCACCCCAAACCCTGCATTTAAGGAAGGAAGATAACCGGCTTTTCCCTGTTTCAGATAGGCCTGTGCCATATTCATTTGTTGAAGAGCGATTCGAATATCTATGTTATTCACAAGGGCTTCATCAATGTAAGCTGACAAATAGAGATCTGTAAACATCTCCCTCCACGAAACCTCTGCCATGTTGAGAGTGTCCTGCGGAAGTTGATCTGTTCTGAAGAATTCCTCCTGCACGACTTCGGCCGGGCGCTCGTAATCTTTTGCCACGAAGCAGGATTGCAGGGAAAGTAAGACTGCAGGTGCTAAAACTAATTTATATATAAACGATCTTTTCATATTATTTTTCTTGACTTTCGGTGATCACTTCCGGTTTAGTAGCAAATTTTTCATGCAGCCACTGGAACAGGATAAACAGGATCGGAATGATGAATATTCCCAGTACAGTACCAATTAACAGACCTCCAACTGCACCGGTTCCGATAGAGCGGTTACCTACGGCTCCAATTCCGCTGGCGAAAACCAGGGGCAATAATCCAACGATAAAGGCGAACGAGGTCATAAGGATGGGTCTTAGCCTGGCCTTTGCCGCATTAAGAGCCGCGTCTACTATCGTCATTCCAGCGTTTCTTCGCTGTATGGCAAATTCCACGATCAAAATGGCATTTTTGGCTAGTAATCCCAGGAGCATAATGAGCGCGATCTGGAAGTAAATATTATTTTCCAGGCCCGTAAGGCTTGTGGTGACATATGCGCCCATCACCCCAACAGGGAGTGAGAACAACACAGCTAATGGCAGTAAGTAACTCTCGTACTGAGCGGCCAGGATGAAGAATACGAACAGGATACTAAGCAGGAAAATGAAGGTGGTTTGGTTACCTGCGGAAATCTCTTCCCTTGTCAATCCTGAAAAACCGATATCAAACCCCTCCGGAAGTGATCCCGTTCCCACGCGTTGTACGGCCGAGATGGCATCTCCCGATGAATAACCCGGGGCCGCCGCACCGTTCACACTTGCCGAATTGAACAGGTTGAATCGCGTAACCGACTGCGGACCATAAACCCTGCTAAGGGAAACGAATTCTGTAATGGGAGCCATCTCTCCCCGGTCATTACGCACAAAAAGGGAATTAAGATCTTCCACCGAAGAGCGATCTTCGGGTAAAGCCTGAACAAACACACGGTACTGCTTTCCAAATCGGGCAAAGTCTGCTGCATAGACACTTCCAATATAAGTTTGAAGGGTGTTAAAGATGCTGCCAATATCTACTCCGGCTTCCTTGGCTTTTGGAACGTTGAGATCAATCTCATATTGCGGATAATTCGTGTTGAAGGAACTTCTCGCGTAAAGGATCTCCGGTTGTTGAGAGAGATCTGCCAGGTAATTTTGTGTGGCGGCATCGAGGTCCTCAAAACTTCCGCCGGTTCGATCCAGGATCTTCATTTCGAATCCCGAGGAGGCTCCGAATCCGGGTACGGAAGGAGGCTGAAAAAAGAGAATATTCGCATCGCTTATTCCGGAGGCAGCCTGGAAGAACTTTCCAATGATCGCCTCGGCAGACATGCCTTCTTCAGTTCGCTCGTCCCAGTCATCAAGCCTGATGAATCCAATTCCGTAGTTGCTTCCGGCTCCACCCAGAAAGCTGAATCCGTTTACCAAAGAAACAGTTTGTACACCCGGGATCTGTTCAATTCTTCTGTTCAATTCCGCAGTCACCTGCACCGTACGGTCCAAAGAGGCACCTGCGGGAAGCTCTATGTTGGCAAAGATCATTCCGCGGTCCTCATCGGGCACGAAGCCGGTAGGAGTGTTGGAAGAAGCCCAAAAAATCGCACCAACGGCGGCTACAATGATCGCTCCGGTGATCCACTTATGTTTATAAAGGAAGGAAACCGATCTCACATATTTGCGGGTAGTGGCGTCAAATGCCACATTGAAGCTTGTAAAGAAGCGTTTCAAAAAGCCTTTCTTTTTTCCTTCTTTTTCATGGTGAGGCTTCAGAAAAAGAGCACATAAAGCCGGACTCAGAGTTAAGGCATTTACTGCTGAAATTGCAATAGCTACCATTAGTGTTACCCCAAATTGTTCATAGAAAACCCCTGTAGGCCCGGTAATAAAGGTCACCGGAATGAACACCGCACCCATTACCAAGGTAATCGAGACAATAGCTCCGGCAATTTCTTCCATAGCCGAATGGGTGGCTTTTTTTGCATTTTCGGCACCCTGTTCAAGCTTGGCGTGGACTGCTTCCACCACTACAATGGCATCATCTACCACAATTCCAATGGCCAGTACTAATGCGAATAGGGTTAAGAGGTTGATGGAATATCCAAACAGATTAAGAAAGAAGAAGGTACCAATAATGGATACCGGTACGGCTATAGCCGGGATCAAAGTAGATTTAAAATCCTGAAGGAAAATGAACACTACCAGGAAAACCAGTAGAAAGGCTTCAAAAATGGTTAAAACCACTTTGTTTATGGAGGCGTTAAGAAATTCATTCGTATCAAAATTTATTCTAACCGAAAGCCCGGTGGGGAAATTTTGTTCCAGTTCGTCCAGTTTCTCGTGTACCTCTTCAATGATCTCCTGTGCATTGGAACCCGGTGTTTGGTAAACACCCATACTTACTCCAGGATTTCCGTTCGTGAAGGAGATCACGTTGTATCCCTGGGCGTCCAGTTCTACATCGGCTACATCTCCCAGTTTAAGGAACCTGCCGTTGTCAAGGGCTTTAATAATGATATCCTGATACTCTGATTCCTTGTCATAACGGCCGCTGTATCTTATCACATATTCAAATGCTTCGGCATTATTCTGTCCCAACGACCCGGCAGCAGCCTCCTGGCTTTGTTCATTGATGGCCCTTATAACGTCAGAAGGTATCAGGTTATAAGCGGCCAGTTTTTCGGGCTTCAGCCATATACGCATGGCATAGGTCTTGGCTCCAAAGACGTTCACATCTCCAACCCCGTTGATCCTTTTCAATTCTGGGATCACGTTAATGTTTAGGTAATTCTGAATAAAAGTAGCATCGTATTCCTCGTTTTCAGAAACTACCGTGAAGAACATTAACGCACTCGTCTGCTGTTTTTGGGTGGTCACCCCCGATTGGGTAACTTCTCGCGGAAGTAAGGGGATAGCCCTTGCCACCCGGTTCTGGACGTTCACCGCGGCGATATCGGGGTCAATACCCTGATCAAAAAATACCTGAATGCTCGCGCTCCCGTTATTACTGGCAGTAGAGGTAATGTAATCCATTCCCTCAACCCCGTTGATCTGTTCTTCTATGGGTATGATCACACTTTCCAGTACGGTCGCGGCATTGGCCCCGGGATAGCTGGCATTCACCTGCACCGTTGGCGGAGCAATGTCGGGATATTGTGTAACCGGTAAAGTGGTAATGGCCAGGATCCCCAGCATAACGATGACGATGGAAACTACTGTAGATAGTACAGGCCTCTCTATGAATGTTTTTAACATGTTCTAAATTTGATTATTTAAAAACGGGTTTGATGGCGTTCGCTATACTGTCAAACGGAATAGGTTGTGGCGTGATGGGGGTGTTGTTGCGAAGTTTCCCCACTCCCTGGGCGACTATTACCGTTCCCGATTCAATTCCCGATTCCACTACGATGAGGTTTTCAACCCTGTCCTTTACCAAAATAGGAGTTGAAACGGCAAGGGAATCTCCCTGTACTCTGTACACGTAAACTCTTCCCTGCTGCTCGAATGAAGCTGATTCGGGCACAACCGGAACATCTTCATAGGTTCTTGGGATGCGGATCTTTCCGCTGTTCCCGCTGGCCAGCAACTGGTTTGGATTCGGGAATACCGCGCGGAAGCTAACTGTTCCGGTTGAAGGGTCTACCTGTCCGGTCACTGTTTCGATCTTGCCTTCCTGTTCATAGACACTTCCGTTTACCAGGACAAGTTGCACGGGAGGAAAATTATTTATTCTTTCTGAAAGGTTCTTCCCGGGAGTGTTTTGCAGAAAATTCAAATACTCTTTCTCGTTCATGGAAAAGAACGCATAAACTTCCTCAATATCTGACACTGTTGTAAGGGGCTGAGGATCGTTGGGGCTTACCAGTGCACCTTCCCTATAGTTGATCGAGCTAACATAACCATCAACGGGGCTTTTTATAGTAGCATAACCAATACTGGCTGCGACACTGCTGTAATTGGCTTTAGCCTGTTCCAGCCTGGCTTTTGCGGTCTCCAGCTGCACATTGCTGATAATTCCTTTTTCAACCAGGGGTTTCAGTTTATCAACTTCTACCTGTGCAGCATTTACGTTCGCTTTAGCAGCACCGGCATCCTGTGAAAGTGCTTCAGTTTCAAGCCTGAAAAGTACCTGTCCTTTATTCACTTTTTCTCCTTCATCAACCAGGACATTGGTAATGTAACCTGGAACTTTTGCACGTACAGCACTGTTCACTGTTCCTTCGAGACTAACCGGATAGGAACTGTAACCGGTCACCGTTTTCACTGGCACCTCGATCACGGGATACGGCATGGGCCCCTGTTGTGGCGCCTGTTCCGCTTTATCATTACAGGAAAAAAAACTGAGAATACTCAATACAATACTTACGAAATAGATCTTTTTCATATCGTGCTTACGGCTCTACAAGCCTTTTTTATTGATAAAATGGGTTTTTAACTTTTTAATTGCCGCGGTTGTTTCCTCCAGGAAAACCAGGAGGTTCTTTTGGAATTCAAGATCGAACAGCGGCAGATCGTGATCTTGATTATATGTATTCCTTTTTTCTTTATACTGAAGGATCTCCTGGTTAACGGCTTTCTCAGTCTCCCAGGCGTTGATCATTTCATCAATAACTTCGACTGTAAAATTGGCGTTTAGTTTAAAATATCTTTTTCGGTCGCCGGGAATTGTGAAGTATTCGATGCGTTTTATATTCTGAAGGAATTCCAGGTTTGTGGAGACAGTGCTTTTGCTCGCCTGAAGCTGCTGCACCAATTCATCAAAAGTCAGCCCCTGTTTTCCGCTGAGAATAAGAGTGGAAAGAATGCGCGCGGCAACAGGTGCCAGCTTGTACTTCTTTTCCATCAACACCCCGAGTTTTTCGGTAAGCCGGTTTTTCTCGTTATCCAATTCTTCTATCTCCATTTTCCGATTTTTGGATCGCAAAGATATAAAAGAAGTTCGTATGAAACCGAACCTTCCAAACTAAATTATTACGGGCAAAAAAAACAGCTTCCGAAAAAGCTGTTTTTGAAAGTTCCTATTTTTGGGTTTTCTACTTTCCGTAGATGCCTATTTCCAGCTCACCGTTCTTGTTCATCTTTGCACGATACATCCCCGATGTATTGAACTCCATCGCCACATTTCCTTTGTGATCAATGGCTACAATTCCGCCGTCTCCTCCAAGTTTAGGAATTTTCTCCTGAATTACTTCTTGTGCGGCTTCTTGCAGACTTAAACCCTTGTATTCCATAAGAGCAGAAATATCATGAGCGACCATTCCACGGATGAAGAATTCACCCCAGCCAGTGCTCGACACGGCGCATGTTGCGTTGTTGGCATAAGTTCCCGCGCCAATAATAGGCGCGTCACCTATCCTTCCCCATCTTTTGTTGGTCATACCGCCGGTTGAGGTTCCCGCGGCAAGATTTCCGTTCTTGTCGAGGGCGGCACAGCCTACCGTTCCAAACTTAGAGTCTTTAATAAATGGGTCTACAAAAGCGGTTTTCCCGTCATGATCCAATTCAGTTTTTTCTTTGTCTCTTATGCGCTGCAGGCTTTTATACCTGTTCTCGGTATAGAAATATTGCGGATCAACGATCTCCACTCCTTGTTGTTTGGCAAATTCTTCGGCGCCTTTGCCGCCTAGCATCACGTGTTCAGAATTCACCATCACTTCATAAGCCAGGTTGATCGGATTTTTTACCGTAGTTACTCCGGCTACGGCTCCTGCATTAAGTGTTTCCCCATCCATAATGGAAGCATCGAGCTCGTTGGTGCCCGCATTGGTAAAGACCGCGCCTTTTCCGGCATTGAACAGCGGGGAGTCTTCCATTATATTGATGGTTCTCTGCACAGCTTCAAGAGCAGTTCCTCCGTTAGCCAGGATCTCATGTCCCGTGCGAATGGCTTCCTCCAGTTTTGCCCTGTAGGCCTGCTCCAGGGAATCGGTCATGTTTTCTTTCAGAATGGTTCCCGCACCCCCGTGAATCACGATCCCGAAATTGGGAATAGTATCCTTTTCTTCGGAAGTAGTGGTTGTAGTTGTTTCAGGTCGATTTTCTTCAGTTTTATTGTTGCAGCTTACTGCCAGAAAAACTGAAAAGACAAGAAGTATTTTTTTCATGTAAAGTGATTTTGAGTTGAAAGTTATGAATTTTTTTGTCGAATGATTTCCGAAGCAGGTTTGAGGCGGCAATCCTTCAGTTAAGCAAAAAGATTCCGTAAATTTAGGCTTTTAAAAAAGCAAATAATGCCGACAGCAAAACCTTTTAACCTCAAAAAGTGGGTAGAACAGAACCGCGATCTCCTGAAACCGCCGGTGAGCAATAAAAGTTTATATCCGGACTCTCAAGATTACATCGTCATGGTGGTTGGTGGTCCCAACGATCGCAAAGATTACCATTACAACGAGACCGAGGAATTGTTCTATCAACTTGAAGGAAACATCAAAGTACACATACAGGAAGACGGAGAAAAAAAGACCATGGAACTGGGTCCCGGCGATATGTACCTGCACCCTGCAAAAGTCCCTCATTCCCCCGTGAGAACAGAAGGATCTGTGGGTATTGTGGTAGAAAGAAAAAGGGTTGACATGAATGCCACCGATGGCCTTATGTGGTACTGCGATAACTGCAACAACAAACTTTACGAAGTATTTTTCCCGCTGAATGATATTGAAAATGATTTTCAGAAACATTTTGATCATTTTTACAACAGCGAGGAATTGCGCACCTGTAATAAATGCGGGACGGTGATGGAGAAAAAGTAGACATCTGGTCGCTCTGGGGGATTGGGATCTGCTTCGGAAGGCTTTCCGTGTTTAATTTTTTATATTCGCAAACATCCAAACAAATTCATAACAAAACAACAACAACAACTGCGCTCAGGAGCTGAAAAATTCGGAATTGATACAGCGCTTACGGAATTAGGCATAAATGAAATAAATAACGGTACCTCTACCGGGAAAGATTGGTTCTCTTCGGGTGAGGAGATCGAATCTTATTCACCTGTAGACGGTGCATACATTGGAAAAGTAAAAGCAACGACAAAAGAGGATTATGAGCGCGTGATCGATACGGCTTCCAAAGCCTTTAAGACATGGAGAACAATGCCTTCACCTCAGCGCGGGGAGATCGTGAGAAAGTTCAACGATGAGTTGAGAAGATTGAAAGAGCCTCTTGGGAAACTGGTTTCCTATGAAATGGGAAAATCCTACCAGGAAGGCCTTGGAGAAGTGCAGGAGATGATCGATATCTGCGACTTCGCGGTAGGTCTTTCAAGACAATTGCACGGACTTACCATGCACTCTGAACGTCCCGGCCATAGAATGTACGAACAGTATCATCCACTTGGAATAGTGGGTGTGATCTCCGCATTCAACTTTCCGGTGGCTGTTTGGTCGTGGAACACAGCCCTCGCATGGGTATGTGGAGACGTGACGGTATGGAAAGGTTCAGAAAAGACACCATTGACTTCTGTTGCCTGCCAGAACATCGCTGCTCGTGTCTTTTCAGAAAACGGACTTCCGGAAGGGATTTCCTGTTTGATCACCGGAGACTACAAGGTAGGAGAGATGATGACCAATGATAAAAGAGTTCCGTTGGTTTCGGCCACAGGATCCATCAGAATGGGGAAGATCGTAGCACAGGCGGTTGCCGCACGATTAGGAAAATCTTTATTGGAACTTGGAGGAAACAACGCGATTATTGTTACCCCCGATGCCGATGTGAAAAATACTGTGATAGGAGCCGTTTTTGGAGCGGTAGGAACCTGCGGACAGCGTTGTACTTCCACCAGGAGGTTGATCATTCATGAATCTGTTTACGACAAGGTGAAAAATGCCATTGTAGATGCCTATAAACAATTAAGAATTGGAAATCCGCTGGATGAAAATAATCATGTAGGTCCGCTAATTGACAAAGATGCCGTGAAGAATTACCAGCATGCCCTTGATAAAGTGGTGGAAGAAGGCGGAAAGATCCTTGTTGAAGGAGGCGTGCTTGAAGGGGAAGGTTATGAAAGTGGTTGTTATGTGAAACCTGCCATTGCTGAAGCCCAGAATCATTTCGAGATCGTGCAGCACGAGACTTTCGCACCTGTTTTATACATTATGAAATATAGCGGAGACCTTGAAAACGCGCTGGAGCTTCAAAACGGGGTTGTACAGGGGCTGTCTTCTGCTATCATGACCAACAACCTTAGAGAGGCTGAAAGATTCCTTTCTGTGGAAGGATCTGACTGCGGTATCGCAAACGTTAATATTGGAACCTCGGGAGCTGAAATAGGCGGAGCCTTTGGAGGTGAAAAAGAGACCGGTGGCGGTCGGGAATCAGGTTCTGATGCCTGGAAGATCTACATGCGCCGTCAAACTAATACAATAAACTACACTACCGAGTTGCCATTGGCACAGGGGATCAAGTTCGATCTCTAGTAATTTAGAGTATTTAGTACAGAGATTTAGAAAACCCGCTTCGAGAGAAGTGGGTTTTTTTGCTTTCCTTGACATAAATCATTTAAAATTAAGCATTTAAATAATAAATTGAGCTTGTAATAGATTACCTTCCTCAACAGGAAATTGAATGGTAGTAGGGTTTAATTTAATAACAGGAGCCATGAAAAAAATAATGATTTTTACAGCAGTCTCCTTCCTGCTGATAATGTCCTGCCAGGAAAAGGAAAATGAACAGAAAAGGGATGTAGCCACAGATCAATCTAATTACGAAGTGGCCTCAGAACGCTTTTCAGATCTTAATGATGAGGCTCTCGACCGAATGTCCAGCCTTGACTTTGATGCCTGGGGGGAATTGCTTGCAGATGATGTGGAATATTATTTTCCTGACGGAGATGCAGATACCAGAACGATCCTGAAAGGCAAAAAAGAGGTGATTAACTGGTGGAAGAATTGGAAAGAGTCTACCGGCATCGATACTATGAGGTTCACAGACAGGGT
>CAZNFK010000001.1:17521-63456 GCA_964572365.1 uncultured Flavobacteriaceae bacterium
GGAAGAATTGGAAAGAGTCTACCGGCATCGATACTATGAGGTTCACAGACAGGGTACACATTCCTGTACAGGCGAACCAAAAACTGAATTATTCGGGTCTTACTGGAGTGATCGTGATCTCCTACTTTTCAAATGAAATGATCTACAACGGGCAACCTGCCCAGGTGAGGACGAATGTTGCCGTTCATTATACAAAAGATAGCCTTATTGATAGGTTTTATACCTACTACGACCGGACACCTATCTTAAATGTGGTTAATGCGAATGTGCTGGATATTGTGGTAAAAAAAGATTCTGCTAAAGCGGTTCAGTGATTCAAACCAGTTCACAAATAAAGTTTAATCACGGTTAAGCCTCCCGGGAAGTTTATTTGTAAACCGGGAAAACATCACCAGCTTTTTCTTTGTATTGATAAAATAAACTCCGGTGAGCAGAACTGCGGCCGCGATACCTGACTGAACAGTGATCTGCTCATTCAGGAAATACCATCCCAGGATCATGGCAATAACGGGGTTGACATACGTTGAAGTGGCCACCTTTTCAGGCGAGACCACCTTCAACAGGTAATTAAAGGCTGTGAAGGCTACAATACTTCCGAAGAAAATGAGCAGCAGCATTGAAAACTGTGTTTGTGAACTCCATGTTGTGGGATAGCTCCAGTCTTCTCTAAAAAGGTAACTGGATAGCATCAGCAGAAGTCCGGCGGTGAACATTTGGTACCCTGTATTGACAAAGTGATTGGTGGGTAAATTTGCCTTGCCCACGAAAAGACTTCCGTAGGACCAGCTAATTAGGCAGGCAAAGATCATGGCAATTCCCAGGAAGGATTTTTCCTGATTTACCACCTGTTTCTGGCTAACCAACAGGTAAATGCCTGCTATTCCCAAAACCACCCCCACCATAGACATGGGTTGTATCTTTTTTCCGTCAAGTATCAGCATAAATAACAAAACCACGAGCGGCTGTGCCGATATGACCAATGCCGCGAACCCGCTGTCCACAAAACGCAGGGCCCAGACCACCACTCCGTTTCCGAAACCAAGGAAAAGGAAGCCGGCGATCACGGTATTGACGAACTGTTTCCTTGTGATCTTAAGGTTTTTTCCAGCCAGTTTTGCGATCACAAAGATCAAAATCCCGGCAGTAAGGAACCTGATAGAAGCCAGCATGAATGGCGGTAACTCGGTAACCGCAATTTTATTCAGGACATAAGTAGATCCCCAGATCACATAGATCGCGAAAAATGCCGCGATTATCAATAAGGGGTTTCGGGTTTGGTTCATCACCACTGATTTTGAGGTTGTAAAATTAGAAATATTCTTCTTCTAAATAATTTAAAAATTAGATCTGGATAAAATAATTATTAACTTATAATGGCCTAAATTTCAATAACATGAAAGGATGGAGTCGTACCTTTTTTTTGATTTTGCTAATGAATATTTCATTTATGGGAAGAGCTCAGGAAATGGGAGGAGCCGAAAAGGCTTCAGCTTTAAGGCTTTTTCTTAGCGGCGATGTAATGCTCGGCCGGGGAATAGATCAGGCCCTTCCGCACCCGGTAGATCCGGTGCTTTATGAATCTTATGTTACAGACGCCAGAGCCTATATTCAACTGGCAGAAAGGAAGAATGGCGAATTACGGCTGCCTCTTAGCTATGAATATATCTGGGGAGATGCTTTAAAATTGTGGAAGGAATTTGATCCCGATCTGAAGCTTATTAATCTCGAAACCAGTATCACCACCTCTGATGTTCCCTGGAAAGGAAAAGGGATCCATTACCGCATGCACCCCAAAAATATAGAGGCCTTCAAGGTGGCGGAAATTGATCATGTTAGCTTAGCCAATAATCACGTGATGGATTGGGGGCGACCCGGACTTGAAGAAACCCTGAACACCTTGAAGAAAGAAGGGATAAAATATTCCGGAGCCGGAAAGAACAGGAAAGAAGCTGAAGCTCCTTCCATTTTTGAGACAGACTTCGGAAGAGTGTTGATATTTTCCTATGGATCTCCGGGCAGTGGAATTCCCTTTGACTGGGCTGCCGAAAAAGAGGTTTCAGGAGTGAATTTTTTGAACAGCCTTTCCGAAGAAACTATCGGGAAAATTAAGCAGAACATTCTCTCCCAAAAGAGAAAAAACGATGTGGTTGTTTTCTCCGTACACTGGGGCGGAAATTGGGGTTATGACATTTCTTCCCGACAACAGTTTTTTGCACATAAATTGATCGATGAGGCCGGTGTGGATGTGGTTTTCGGCCATTCCTCTCACCATCCCATGGGAATAGAAGTTTACAAGGATAAATTGATCATTTATGGAGCCGGTGATTTCATCAATGATTATGAAGGAATAAGCGGGCACGAAGAATACCGAAGTGAACTTTCGCTGATGTATTTTGCCGAATTGAATGAAAGTGGAAAATTACTTTCCTTAGAAATGCTGCCAATGAAGATTAAAAGATTCCGCTTAAATCGTGCTGCTAAGAAGGATGTGTCCTGGTTGGAAAAAATGCTAAATAGGGAAGGAGCAAAGTTTGGTACGAGGATAAAAAAAGTAAAGGATAAGAGCCTCATTTTAGAATGGTAGAATTGTATTTTCGTATAATTGAGGATTAAAGATCAAAATATGAAATATCTGCTCGAGGGGGAAGAGACTGAAAGATTAAAATTTCGTTTGCTTCAAAAAGAAGATTTTGATGATTGGCTGCCTTTATTCAATGTTGAAAAGGTCGCTAAATTCCTCGCTTTCGACCCTTCTTTGTCACCTGTGGAATTGTGTGAAGCATGGTTTGAAAAAATATTTTATCGGTACGAAAACGATTTGGGAGGCATGAATGTTTTGGTGGACAAGGTATCAAATCGAATGGTGGGCCAGTGCGGATTGTTGATTCAAACCGTGGAGGAACAGGAAAGAATGGAAATAGGATATTCTGTTCTTCCCAGGTTCTGGGGTAAAGGCTATGCCTCTGAAGCCTCTCAAAAGTGCAGGGACTATGCTTTTGAAAATAATTTTAGGGATTCCCTTATTTCAATGATCCACATTGATAATATTGGTTCTGAAAAAGTAGCTATGAAAAATGGGATGTCGCTTGAAAAAACCCTGAAAAATTATAAGGGTTGCCCTGCTAATATTTTTAAGATTGAAAAGCAGGAATGGACATTAAAATAATGAGATGATAATAGCTCCCTCATCATAAACCCAAAGAATGATAGATCAAAAAAACCCGCTGAAAAGCGGGTTTTAAAATATTATAAGGTTCCGTTTGGTGCGACCCAGGCAAACTGGTGCGGATCTTGAGGTACTTTGATCCTTTCGGCGATCCTGGTCATCCTGTCTGGTAGCTTCATTAAATAATCCCGTGCTTTTTCAGCCTTATCGGTTAGGGAAGTCATTTTATCGATCTCCCAGTATTCATTTAACTTCTCAAGGATCTCAATATAATCCTGGGTGGTGTAAACCCCAAGTCTTTGAGCTGCATTCGAGAAATTTTCAAAAGCTTCTCCAATCCCCTGACCCGATTCCCTGATGAACTGGGCCGGCATCACGATCTTCTTCTTCATCATATCTTCAAAGGCAAGCATCATTTCACTGGGATCGTATTCAAAGATGGTTTTCACAAATTCCCTGTAAGCCAGGTGGTGTCTCATCTCATCTCCGGCAATGATGTTACACATCTTTGCCAGCATTTTGTTCCCTTTCTTACGGGCAAGCTGCCCTACCCGTTTATGCGAAATGTTAGTGGCAAGTTCCTGGAAACTGGTGTAAACAAAATTGCGGTAAGGGTCTCTTCCCGTACCAATGTCAAATCCGTCGTTGATCAAATATTGCGTGGTTTTCTCAACTTCTTTCATATCCACCCTTCCGGAGAGGTATAAGTACTTGTTCAGGGTATCCCCGTGACGGTTCTCTTCCCCTGTCCAGTGACGTATCCATTTTGCCCATCCGTTCTGCATTCCCTTTTGCTGGCCATGCTGCTCCACGCCTTCCATATCCATTAACCAGGATTCATAGGTTGGCAGTGCCTCTTCAGTCACCATATCAGCCACAAGCACCACCCAGAAATCATAACCCAATTCTTTGGCTTCCTCTCTGATCTGGGTCACTTCTTCAAAAAAACCTTCCTCCTGCGAATTGGGCAAAAGATCTGTTGGCTGCCAAATATCCTCTACGGGGATGAGGTATTTTTCCACGAACGTATCTATAGATTTCTCTACAGTCTTCATCACTTCCAGTCTAATATTCTCTAAAGCCATAATTCTAAATCTTAATATTCAAAAGGTCAATAACCAGACCACGTTTTTTGTGGTGGGCTAATCTACAAAGGTAATAAGATAAAAATGCTCAAAATTAAAAATAATCTTAATTTCTTCCGTCTTCCTCAGGGTATAGAGTCCACACTTCATCACTTTGATAAACTTCTTTTGACAACACATCCATCAATGACAACCTGCCTTTAAAAGCTGCGCCGGTATCAATATTATAAACATTTGCGGCTTTTACCGGTTTGGTTCGGCCTATTCGGGTAACGGGGGTATGGCCTATAAAAATCTCCTTAAAAAGTTCAAGCCGCTTTGGGTAACCTATGTCACCGGGTTCCAGTGCCGGATCGATACAAAGCGCCATTTCCCAAAGAGTGCGGTCCCAGTAGAATGGGGTGGGAGTGTATTCCTGTTCAGGGCCTTTTTGGTTGGTAAAACCGGCGTGTACAAAAAGCCGATCCTCCTTATCGATATAATAATTGACCATTTGATCAAAGAACCTGATGTGGTGCTCTTTCTCTTCTTCTGAAAATTGCCGGTATGCATCAATGCTGGTTTGTCCTCCATGCTGAAGCCACTGGTCATTTAATTCGCCGTCACGAAGCCATCTGTGGGTAAGATCATCATGATTGCCCCGCAAAAAGATACAGGTATTCTGTTTGGCCAGCTCGATCAAATAAGTGACAACATTAGCCGAATCACTCCAGCCGTCCACGTAGTCTCCAAGAAAGATCAGTTGATCATCTGGAGTGACCTCTGCTCTTTCCAACAGCTGAACCAGCGCCTTGAGGCCACCGTGAATATCTCCAATGACAAGTGTTCTACTCATTAGTTGTATTTTACTTTACGCAATATTCTTAGGCTTTCCTTGAATTGCTGGTAAACTTTCGAATTGTGGTTTTTCAATTCGGTTCGGGCGTCTTCCATTCTCTCTATTGAATCCTGAAAGCCGTTAAAGTAACAAATAAGATATGTGGCAGGCAGGTTGAGCAGGTCTTTTTCTTCGTGTGGAGTAAGTTCCTGCCCCGCCTTTAATTTTTTTATCAGGGCGTTATTCGTGTTGAAAATGTGGTAAAGCGTCTTCTTCTCAAACTGCGGGGGTTCAAAAAGCAGTTCGGTAGTCATCTCATAAGTAGCATTATCCTTAAAATTGATCTCGACTGCTTCCAGGGGATAATACCGGTATTGTTCATTCAGTCCCAGCCTCACGAATTCAAGAATCTTAAAGGTGTCCGAAGAAATACTGATGCTCACTTCGTCCAGTTCAGAATAAAACAGTTTTACCTGTTCATTGATAAGAGCAATGTCTACCCTTGAAAAATAAGTTTTGTCCTTGAGCACCTTTTTCTTGCCAGACCAGCAGACCACGAAATATTCTTTGAACACTTTATAATTGGGTTCCAGGTCTTCATGTTTCTGGTAAAAATCAAAAACCCCGTCCAGTGTTAGTTCAATATTGTTTTGGGAATGGGCTTCAATAGAAGCTACGGTTTCCTTGTTTCCGTTCTGCAGCTTTTTGCTGAAAGCCGCCGGCATGCTTATGCTACCTTCCCTGTAAAAAGCAGTTCCGGCTGTGTATTTCCAGACATTCTTCCGCAGTGAACAGATCTTGCCGCTGTTTGGTCTTATCGTTACGAGCCCCACCACCAGGTCATCGGGTAAATGCGGAAACGGGATATTCTCGTACGAAATTAGCGGAGGGTTATTCAAATAAGCATTTACCAGATTCTGGATCTTGCTGTCATCAAAAAAATCAACCCCTTTAATGCTGTTATCGGCATCTTCCACTCCAATCACAATAAAGGAATTGTTGTGCGGATTAGAATTAGAGAGGGCGCAAACGTGTTTGAGAAATTTCGCCTTTCCTTCTTTATTCCCGAGATCGACCTGTCGCTTCTTATCATAGAAACTGTTTTCGCTGTTATGCGCAAGCAGGTTTTTAATAAGAAGCCGTTTATTGATCATGGGGGATAACCTGAAATTATTCTTTATGGAGAATGGTGGAACTCGCCTGGGCAGTTGGCAATACCAGGAGATCGGCGATGTTCACGTGAGCCGGACGGGTAACCATAAAAACAATTATATCTGCTATATCTTCAGGAGTCAGTGGATTATAGCCTTCATATACAGATTTTGCCCTTTCGGAATCTCCCTTGAAGCGCACCTCGCTAAAGCCGGTTTCTACAAGTCCCGGATTAATAGCGCCCACTCGCACTCCAAGTCCGTTGAGGTCTATTCGCATTCCTTTATTAATGGCATCTACCGCGTGTTTGCTGGCACTATACACGTTCCCGTTTGGATAGACCTCTTTTCCTGCAATAGATCCGATGTTGATGATGTGACCCGATTTTCTTTCGGCCATTTGTGGGATTATGGCATTGCTCACATAAAGCAGTCCTTTTACGTTGATGTCGATCATGGCATCCCAGTCTTCAAGGCTGCCGGTATGTATGGGATCCAGGCCATGGGCATTCCCGGCATTATTTACCAGGATGTCTATCCGGCTAAAATCGGGAGGCAGATTCTCAATGGCTTTTGAAACTTCATGTTTATCACGCACATCAAATCTTAGGGTGTGGATGTTTACCTGGGTTCCCAATTCTTCGGCCAGTTCTTCAAGAGCATCTTTTCTTCTTCCGCAGATGATAAGGTCAAAACCTTCGGCTGCAAATGCTAGTGCCGTGGCTTTCCCAATACCGCTGGTTGCTCCTGTGATCAATGCTGTTTTTGTCATTTTCTAAATGGTATTTATTCTTCCAGTTTATTCGGAAGGTTTTTCCAGTCTTCCTCTATTAATTTCAAATGATGGGCTTTGGCTGCGGAATCTATTTGTGCCAGTTCATACCCCTGCAATACCGGATGAAAATGCGCCGGATGCTGCAAAAACCAGGAAAGTAAGATCTCCCGGGCTGTATGCCGGTACTTTTCGACCATGGGAGCCAAAAGTCTGTCATATTTTTCGGGATCTTCAAGATGCATCCAAACCATTTCGGTAAGATCACCTGTACCCGGTTGTTTCAAAGTTAAACTTTTCATCGCAGCCGGAGTGAACTTCCAGTCGGTGAGATTGGCTTTTACTGAATTTTTCTCCATTGGAACAGTCACTGAAGGGGCGTGAAGATCGTATACTCCCGTTTCCAGGATCTTCCCTTGTGAGAAAAGTCTTTCTATGGCCGGCATCACGATCTCTTCCGGGGATTGGAGGTCCAGGAAAAAGAGGTCCAGATAGTCGGTTTTTAGATGCTCCAGGCTTTCTTCGACCTGGGCTATCAGGTCATCAGAACTATTGGGCAGAGCTCTCATGCCGCTCATTAACTGGATCTCGTCCCTGCTCAACCCGCTTTCACTTAACGCAGTTCCAAGCGAATTATCCTGCAGTGTCTCCCGATGGGGGCCAATGGCCAAAAAGGAAGTGATATCTCTTTCTACGCAGTGCTGGAAGAGATTTATCTTGTCGCCCCAGGGAACTCTTTCCCATGGTGTAATGCCCTGTATGATTCGGGAATAGGAATTTTTTTGCCTCATTTTTTAAATGTAAGAAACAAAAAGTGTTCAGGTAAAACGGCAGCTGTTAAAGCGATCAGTAGTAAAGTTAAAAAAAGTTAAACTCCGTTCGTCGATAAATTAAATCCTTTTATCCTTCGTTATTTAGTCTGAAACCTAAAAAACCTATTTATGAAAAAGTACAGTTTATTTTTAATGCTTTTTGTGTTCGCTACTACCATTATCAGTTGTAGTGATGATGAAGATGATTCTCTAAAAAATTCTGAAGGCACCGCCCAGATCGCCGTAGAACTTACAGATGCTCCCGGTGATTATGAAAAAGTTATTGTTGAGGTTGTAGATGTTATGGTCAAAATGGAAACCGAAACCACTACTGAAACCGAAACCGAAGCAGGAGAAGACGATGGCTGGATCAGCCTGGGGATAGGGGAGTCCCGTGACATCAATCTCCTTGATCTAACAGGGGGAGTGACAGAGTTGCTTGCTGAAGCCGAGATCCCTGCAGGATATCTACAGGAAATGAGGCTGGTACTGGGTGACAATAATATCATTGTGGTTGACGGGCAAAATTTAGTTCTTGATACGCCCAGCGCGCAACAATCGGGTCTAAAAGTGAAGGTAGACCAGGAATTAGAAGCAGATGCTTATTACACTTTCATTCTGGATTTTGATGTAGACAAGTCTGTGGTGAGCCAGGGAAATGGCGGGTACAGCCTTAAACCTGTGCTGCGACTTTCTGTTGATGAAACCTCAGGTTCTATTGCAGGAGTTGTAAGCCCGTCTACAGAGCCGGTGCTTGTAGAAGCGCAAAATGCCAACGGTACCGTTTCGGCTTATACCAATGCCGAAGGTAAATTTCAGCTTCACGGGCTGGAGCCTGGAACATACATGCTTACAGCGACACCAGCTGAAGGATTGGGTTATGAAGCTGCTGTGATCAATAATGTGGTTGTAGAGCAGGGAGTGGTGACTGAACTTGAGGCACCTATCCTTCTTGAAGAAACTGAAACTGAAACTGAAACCGAGACCGGTACAGGAGAATAAACTCGTGTAAATTTCAAATCTTTAAAGGCAGCGCTAATCCGCTGCCTTTTTATTTTAACTTAAAATTAACAAAAAATGGTTGAATATTTGCTGGGCTTGTGACGTTCCTTTTGGTTGATTATCTTCACCACACTTAAAATTAACATACATGCAGGAAAATAACAGTGCAATAGACATAGCCAGTATCAATGAAAAAATAGAGCGTGAAAGCGCTTTTGTTGATATCCTTACCACCGAAATGAAAAAGGTCATTGTAGGCCAAAAACACATGGTGGAGCGTTTGTTAATAGGATTGCTGGGGCAGGGTCATATTCTTCTGGAAGGTGTACCCGGTCTGGCAAAAACCCTTGCGATTAACACTCTTTCCAAAGCAGTACACGGAAGTTTTAGCAGGATCCAGTTCACGCCAGATCTTTTACCGGCAGATGTTGTAGGTACTCTCATCTATAATATGAAACTGAACGATTTCAGCATTAAGAAAGGTCCCATCTTCGCGAATTTCGTCTTGGCCGATGAGATCAACCGCGCTCCTGCCAAAGTGCAGTCAGCTTTGTTGGAGGCCATGCAGGAAAAGCAGGTGACCATAGGGGAAGAGACCTTCATCCTGGACAAACCATTCCTGGTTATGGCAACTCAAAACCCGGTGGAGCAGGAAGGAACCTATCCGCTACCTGAAGCCCAGGTAGACCGATTCATGTTGAAAACGGTAATAAAATACCCCGAAATGAGTGAGGAGCAAATGATCATCCGTTCCAACCTTAAAGGGGCCTTTGAACAGGTGAATCCCGTGGTGAGCCTGGAGCAGATCTTAAGGGCACAGCAGGCCGTGCGGGAAGTGTACATGGATGAAAAGATCGAAAAATATATTTTGGATATTGTCTTTGCTACCCGTTTTCCTGAAAAATACAACCTTGAAAATTTAAAGCCACTTATAAATTTTGGAGCCTCGCCAAGGGGAAGTATTAACCTGGCTACGGCAGCGAAATGTTACGCGTTTATCAAGCGTCGTGGTTATGTGATCCCTGAAGATGTGCGGGCAGTAGTTCACGATGTTTTGCGTCACAGGATCGGTATCACGTATGAGGCCGAAGCTGAAAATGTCACTTCAGAAGATATTATCAACAAGATCGTCAACGAAATCGAAGTACCATAACAATGATCAGATATCAATTAGCAATGAACAAATTGAGTAAATATGATGTTGTTAATTGACCCCCCGTTAATTGTTTATTGATCATTGTCAATTGAAGAAATGGATACTAAGGAACTACTTAAAAAAGTACGAAAAATTGAGATAAAGACCCGGCGGTTGAGCGATCATATCTTTGGCGGGGAATATCATTCTACTTTTAAGGGACGCGGAATGACCTTTAGCGAGGTGCGCCAATACCAGTTCGGTGATGATGTAAGGAATATTGATTGGAACGTGACCGCCCGTTATTCTGAACCTTTTGTGAAGGTTTTTGAAGAAGAGCGGGAATTAACCATGATGCTTGTCGTCGATGTTTCCGGCTCCGGATTGTTTGGAACCCGCAATAGCTTCAAGAAGGATATCATAACAGAAATTGCCGCCACCTTAGCCTTTTCGGCTACACAAAACAATGATAAAATTGGGCTGATCCTGTTCTCAGATAAGATCGAACTTTATATTCCTCCGAAAAAGGGACGTTCACATGTGCTCAGGATCATCAGGGAGCTACTGGAATTTGAGCCGCAAAGCCAAAAAACAGATATCTCAAATGCCCTTAGTTACCTTTCCCGGGTAATGAAGAAGAAAGCTATTGTATTTGTTCTTTCAGATTTTATTGATGAAAATTATCAGCGCACCCTTAAGATCACCAGCGGAAGGCATGACGTAACCGGGATAAGGGTCTATGATGCAAAAGAAGAGGAGATCCCCAACCTTGGAGTGGTGAATATGCAAGACGAGGAAACCGGAAGGACCATCCTGGTAGACACTTCCTCAAGATCTGTGCGAAACAACTACGCGAAATATTATCGTGACAGGGTAGAATATTTTCAGGAAAGCTTCAGGAAAAGCGGTGCGGGAAATTTAAGCAGCAGAGTGGACGAAAGCTATGTCAAAAAATTATTGGGATACTTCAAAATGCGGGCCTGATCATGACCAGTGAAAAAGTTAAAATGACAGAATTGAAACATACTAAAAAAACCACTTATTCGGGTGTTTTGCTGTTTCTTGTTTTGTGGCTAACAGGCCCATCGACAGTGGTCGCACAGCAGGTGGAGGCCTCCATAGACACCGCATCTATAAGAATTGGAGAACAGATACGTTACAGCGTTGCTGTGGAAACCGATTCTACCGATCTGGTGGTATTTCCTGAAGGTCAAACTTTTTCCCCTCTCGAGATGGTGGAATCCTTTGCAGCGGACACAAATCGCGTTCAGGACAGGTTCAGGCTTATCAAAGAATATGCACTCACACAATGGGATTCGGGAAGTTATATGATTCCCCGGCAGCGGGTAAGCATAAATGATGATATATTTTTTACCGATTCCCTGCTGGTGGAAGTGGGCACGGTGGTGGTAGATACAACCAAGCAAAAAATGTTTCCTATAAAACCTTCGGTTGAAGTACCTTCCGGTTTTTCTCTGCCCAATTGGGTCTGGTGGGTTTTGGCTTTGCTCTTGTTGGCAGCACTTGCGGTTTTCTTATTCTTCCGAAGAAAAAAGAAGAAAGCGGAAGCCGCCAAAAAATTACCGCCTTATGAACAGGCGATCTTTGAACTTCAGCAACTGGATAATTCTCATTTGCTCGAACAGAGGGAGATCAAAGAATATTATTCCCAGCTTTCGGCTGCGGTGCGGCGATATCTTGACGGGGAGGTGTATGATCACGCGCTGGAGAGTACTACCGGGGAACTTATTCACTTTTTGGAGCATGAGCGGGAAACAGGACATTTGAACCTTTCCGATGAAACCATAAGAAGATTAAAAGTGATCCTGGAACGGGCCGATCTTGCCAAATTCGCCAATTCCCGACCCGATGTGATCACTGCAAAAGAAGACCGAAGCAGTGTTGAAAATGTGATCAACGACACCCGTGCTTCCATTCCGCAGCCTTCTGAAGAAGAGTTGTTGCGGGACCAGGAATACCGTGAAAAACTCGCTCGTAAAAAGAAGGTGAGGAAGATCGTGGTCGGAATCATTGGGCTGGTACTGGTGATAAGCGGTGCCATGGCCTACATTATTACTACCCGGGGCTTTAGTTATTTTCAGGATACCTATCTGGGTAACGAGAGTAAAGACCTGTTGGAAGGAGAGTGGATACGCAGTGAATATGGCACCCCGCCTGTTGCTGTGACCACCCCCGATGTCCTGGTGAGAGAGATGCTGGACTCTACCTCAAGAGCGGCGGGGAAAGAAACCTTTAGGTACGGCAGTATAGAAAGTAATTTGTTTATAGATCTTAATACCCGACCCGTTGGGCAGGAATTTAACCTGCAGGGAGCTGTGGAGGAAGTTTATACCTATCTTGAAAAAAGAGGGGCGCGAAACATCATTACCAAGCAGGAGGAGATCACCACTCTTAATGGAGCTGAGGGTCTAAGGATCTTTGGAACATTGGGCTTGGAAGTACAAAACTCAGAAAACCTGCTGCAAAAAGAATATGCTATCTTGAATTTTGCTGAAGCCGGCGGGTACCAGCAAATAGTGGTGATCTATAATGAAGGGGATGATTATGCCGGGGAGATCTCGCAGCGCATCACCAATTCTGTTGAACTTAGAAATGCTGAAAATTGATGTTTGAAAATTTCGTTTTTGAAGATCCTGAATTTTTCTGGCTCTTGCTGCTTTTGCCGCTGGCCCTGGGCTGGTATGTGTGGAAGAGAAAAAAACAAACTGCCGAACTCAGAATTTCGAGCATCAATGGGTTTAGAAGCAGAACAGGATTATTGGGAAAATTAAGGCCTGTACTTTTCATTATGCGTCTTATAATTCTGGCGCTTGTTATCACAGCCCTTGCCAGGCCCAGGACGGTAGATGTTTCGAGCCGCACCAGCAGCACTATGGGAATTGATATTGTAATGGCGATAGATGTCTCTGCGAGTATGCTGGCCCGAGACCTGGAGCCAAACCGGCTGGAAGCGACCAAAGAGGTTGCCGCAGAATTCATCAAGAACCGTCCGGGAGATCGCATTGGTCTGGTAGTCTATGCTGGGGAAAGTTTTACCAAGACACCAATTACCAGTGATAAAAGCATTGTTCTTGCCGCGCTCGAAGACGTGGAATATAACAACGTCCTTGAAAACGGAACAGCCATAGGAATGGGGTTGGCCACATCGGTAAACAGGTTGAAAGATAGTGAGGCAGAAAGTAAGGTGATCATTCTGTTGACAGACGGGATGAACAACGCCGGCTTTATCGATCCAAAAATTGCCAGCGAACTGGCCGTGGAATTCGGGATAAAAACCTATACCATTGGGGTGGGAAGTAACGGTACTGCCTTGTCACCGGTGGCTATTCGGCCAGATGGTACCTTTCAATATGGCCGTGTTCCTGTGGAGATCGACGAAGACCTGTTAAGGGAGATCGCGCAGGCTACCGGCGGGAAATACTTCCGGGCGACCAATAATGAAAAACTGGAGGAAATCTATGAAGAGATAGATCAACTGGAGAAGACCGAGATCGAGGAATTCAAATTCTATAATTACCAGGAAAAATTCAGGACACTCGTCATTTTAGCGGGTTTTCTATTGCTGCTTGAGATCCTGTTGCGATTTACCTTTTTCCGAAGTTTTGTATAAAAAATTAAAGTAAATGTTCCTTTTAGAAGATAAGACTTATTTCTGGTTCCTGCTTGCCATCCCGGTGGTGGTATTGTTATTCGCTTTGCTGGTTTTTTGGCAAAAGCGGACCCAGAAGAAATTTGCCGATAAGGAATTACTTAGAAAGCTCAGCCCAAATCGTTCCCTGGGCAAATCTATCCTGAAAGTAGTGGTGCTTTCCCTGGCGATCGCTTCGCTGGGGATCGCGCTGGTGAACCCGCAGTTTGGCACAAAATTAGAAACGGTAAAAAGGGAAGGAGTAGACGTGGTCTTTGCCATTGATGTTTCCAAAAGTATGCTGGCTGAGGACATTGCTCCCAACCGGCTTGAAAAAACAAAGCAGCTGGTTACCCAGATCATTAACAATCTTGCCAGTGACCGGGTGGGGATCATAGCTTATGCAGGCAGCGCGTTTCCGCAGTTGCCCATAACCACCGATTATGCCGCGGCAAAAATGTTCCTGCAAAGCATGAATACCGACATGGTCTCTTCGCAGGGAACAGCTATAAAGGAAGCCATAGAACTGGCGACTACCTATTTTAATGATGAGGAGCAGACCAACAGGATCCTTTTTCTGATCAGTGACGGGGAGGACCACCAGGGAGAGATCGAAGATATTGCCGAAGAAGCTGCCAGAAAAGGTATAAGAATAGTAACCATAGGAGTAGGAACAACAAAAGGAGGGCCTATTCCTATCAAAAGGAAAGGGGTCATTCAGAGTTACAAAAAGGACAATAACGGGGAAACCGTGATCACCAGGCTCAATGAAAAAACGCTTAGGGAGATCGCAAATGAAGCGAACGGAAAATATATCCACGGCAATGTGACCGCGGAAGTTGTTGACCAGGTAACAGAGATCCTTCAGAATATGGACAAGAAGGAATTTGAAAGTCAGCAGATCGCCGAGTATAAAAGTCAATTTCAGTGGTTTCTGGGATTGGGGCTCTTTTTCCTGCTGCTTGATATCCTGTTACTGGAGCGACGCACATCCTGGTTAAAAAGATTAAATTTGTTTAATGAAGAAAAGTAGTCGAATTTGATGATGATGAAAGGACTCTTGAAAATAGCATTTTTGGGGCTACTTCTGGTAGCGGCCATTCCTGTTTGTGCGCAGGAAGATCAGGAAAAAGCCACCCGAGCAGCAAAGAAATACATGCAGCAGGCCGAGGAAGCTTTGGCTGAAAATGATATGGCTGCCGCCGAAGCCCTGTACCGTAAAGCAATCGCGAAAGATCCCGCTAATGCCGAGGCCCGGTATAATCTCGGGAACATCTATTATCAAAACGAGATTACGGGAGAGGCTGTAGAACGTCACACCCAGTCGGCCAAGGTGGCAGAAGAAAAGCCGCTAAAACATGATTCTTTCCATAACCAGGGAAATGCTTTTATGAAGCAAAAGAAATATAAGGAAGCTGTTGAGGCCTATAAAAATTCCCTGCGGAACAATCCTAATGACGAGGAGACCCGCTACAATTTAGCGCTGGCCAAAAAAATGCTTGAAGAAGAGAAAAAGGGAGGCGGCGACGAAAATAAGGACGATCAGAAAAAAGATCAACAAGACCAGAAAAAGGATCAGAAGCAAGACCAGAAAGAGCAGGAAGGAGACCAGGGCGACAAGGAAAAGAACGATGAAGGAAAGCCTGAAGATAAGGACAAAGGCGGCGAAAAAGATAATAAAGACAAAAAAGAGGGAGAGGATAAAAAAGATAATGAAGGCAAACCTCAAAACCAGGAAAAGCAAAAGGATCAGGGAGAAAAATCTGATGAGCAGCAACAAAAACAGCCTCAACCTCGCCCTGGGCAACTATCTGCACAGCAGGTGAAGAACCTTCTGGAAGCCATGGGTAATGAGGAGAAGAAGGTGCAGGAGAAGATCAATGCCGAAAAAGTAAAAGGAGCAAAAACCAAAACCGAAAAAGACTGGTAAAAACAGGAACAGAAAAAAATGAAGATCAAAATTCTAATTTTATCGTTCTTTTTGATGGCCTGGGGTACGGCTACTGCGCAGGTGCAGTTCGAGGCCAAGGCCAGTAAGACAAAACTGGGCGTGAACGAACGTCTGCGGATAGATTTTATCATGAATGAAGACGGGGATAATTTTAACCCTCCCTCTTTCAGTAATTTTACGGTGGTTGGCGGGCCAAATCAGGCCGTGAGCAACAGCTGGATCAATGGTAAAAGAAGTTATTCAAAGACCTACAGCTACTTTTTAGCGCCCAAAAAAAGGGGGACATTTACCATTGGCCAGGCAGAGATCACCATTGAAGGGAATGTTTACAAAACCACTCCTCTGGAAATTGAGGTGACCGCGGCGGTTGATGAACCTACAGACGGTAATAATTCTGAGTATGTAGCTTCCGAGAACCTCCACCTGGTGGCAGAGATCTCGAATACCAATCCTTATCTCAACGAAGCGATCACCGTTGTTTATAAGCTGTACGTGAGTCCGCGAATCAATGTTAGTGACTGGCGACAAATAGATAATCCTACTTTCAGCGATTTTTGGAGCCAGAATATCGACATGCAGCGACTCCAGGTAGAGAACGGAGAATACCAGGGAGAACCTTACAGGTATGTTGTTCTTCGCAAAACAGTATTGTACCCGCAGAAAACCGGAAAGCTCAATATTGAGCCGTTGACCCTTTCGGTCTCGGTTGAGGTTCCCGGCGACAGAAGGGATATATTCGGAAACCGCTTTTATGAGACCGTAGATAAAACAGTCGCGGCAGGTAACCGTACCATTAATGTCAAACCACTTCCGGAGGAAGGCAAGCCCGCCGGATTCACGGGAGCGGTAGGGAAAAATCTCAGCTTCAAGGTTACCACCGATAAAAAACAGTTGAACGCGACCGAATCTTTGCAGGCAAAGGTGCAGGTGAGCGGGCAGGGAAATCTCAAGCTCTTTGATCTTCCGGCGTTGACGGTTCCCGCTTCCGTAGAAAAATACGAGCCCGAATATTCCGAAGCGGTGAATACCAATCTGAGCGGAATGCAGGGAAGTATTTCCAATACGTATACGCTTGTGCCGCAGGCGAAGGGAAAATATCCTATTCCCCCGGTGTCTTTTTCTTATTTTGACCTGAACAGTGGAAGTTATAAAACCCTTACTTCCGAAGAGATTCTTCTTGATGTAGAGGCTGCGCCCGCAGGGCAGGCCGGAACTACCTCCGGAAGTTCGAATAGCGTGGCCCGGCAGGTTCCTTCCGCAGCCAGCCAGTTCAGGTATATTAAGCTCACTGCGAACTTAAAACCTATTGGGCAGGAACCTTTCATAAAATCGGTGCTGTTCTGGAGCCTTTTTTCCTTACCTCTGCTGTTGATCCCTCTGGCGGTTTTCTTCGGAAAGAGACGGGAAGCAATTGCGGGTGATGTAAAAGGGAACAGGATCAAAAAAGCAAATAAGCTGGCTCGAAAATATCTTTCAGAAGCAAGAAAGAACCTGGGAGATCAGAAGAAATTCTATGAGTCTCTGGAAAGGGCGCTGCACAATTATCTGAAGGCTAAATTGCACATACAGACCAGTGAGATGAGTAAAGAGCGCATAAAGGAGCTGCTGATGACTCAGGGAGTAGATGGGGATGCCGTCGCCAGGTTCATTAAACTGCTGGAGAGTTGCGAATTTGCAAGGTATACGCCAGCATCGAATGTTACTATGAAACATGATTACGATGAGGCTGTGGAAGTCATTTCAGAAATAGATAAACAGGTATGAAAAAGTTGATTTATTTAGTGCTGATGTTGATCGGGTTTTCCGGGAGTGCCCAGAACCAAACTTTTTTTGAAAGAGCCAATGCGGCCTACGCAGATGGAAATTATGAAGAAGCTGCAGAACTTTACCGGGAGATCCTGAATAAGGGAGAAGCCTCTGTTGCCGTACATTACAATTTGGGCAACAGTTACTATAAATTGAACCGGATCGCCCCCAGCATTTATCATTTCGAAAAAGCCCTGCAATTAAAACCCGGAGATGAAGATGTGATGAATAACCTGCAGTTTGCCCGTAATATGGCCATTGATGCTATAGAAGAGCCAAAGGAGGAGGGTTTTTCAGAATTCATTACTTCAACAACAGCTATTTTTTCACCCACAGGTTGGGGCTGGACCGCTATTGTTTGCATGCTTGTATTTGTCGCTTTCTTTTTAGCCTATTACTTCAGCCGGAAAGCCCTTTTCAAAAGAGTATTTTTTATCACCGGGATGTTCTTTCTTTTGGTGGCGATCTCTTCGGCAGTAATAGGAACGATAAAACAGAATATTCTGGAAAATCGCTCTTTCGCTATTGTTTTTTCTGAAGAAGTTGAGGTTAAAAGTGAACCTAATGTGAGAAGCGGAGAAGTCTTTACACTTCATGAGGGAGCCAAAGTAAAGGTGACCGAAGATTTCCAGGAATGGTATGAAATAGAACTCCCAAATGGTAGCCAGGGGTGGTTGAAAAAATCCGACCTGAAACGACTCTAAAAGCCTGTTAAATTCTCGATTTGTGACGGGAGTCATTTGAGAAAAACTTATTTTCGCGGTCGTGAAAACTATAGCCTGCATATTATCCATTATTTTCCTGACATTCGTGGCGGGACCAACGGTCATCAGTCTTATTGATGAATCGGTGGATGTGTCCTATGCATTTACGGCTAATGAAGAGGAAAACTCCTCTAAGAATCAGGTGAATTTTGAATACCTTTTAGAGAAGGCTTTTTCGAATCATGCCAGCATTGAATACCTGAGGACACATCAAAAGCAGGGCTATTCTTATAAAGAAAATTACCACAAGGTTTATCTTGAAGTGGTTTCTCCGCCGCCTAAATATTCATAATACTTTCGTTTTTATAATCTCTGGAATTCTCTGGGGCCCTTTTTCTGTGGCTTCCGGAAAGTATTTCATATTCTGAATTCCAAATTAAAAGGAGATTCTAATTTAATTATTTTCAATTTCATTAAGACGGGTGTTTACCAATGCCTGTCCTAAAAAAGTATTATTTATGTTTAAACATCTTAAAAAGGATTTGCCTGCCAGTATTGTCGTATTTTTTGTTGCCTTACCCTTATGCCTGGGGATAGCCCTGGCCAGTGGTGCCCCGTTGTTTTCGGGTCTCATCGCCGGAATGGTAGGGGGGATCGTAGTGGGGAGCTTATCGGGATCTTCGCTTGGAGTGAGCGGTCCGGCGGCAGGTCTTGCGGTAATCGTACTGGGAGCGATTGCTACCCTGGGAAGCTTTGAAAGTTTTCTTGCGGCCGTAGTCCTTGCAGGAATTATCCAGATCATTTTAGGACTCGCCAAAGCGGGGATTATTGCTTATTATTTTCCCTCTTCGGTCATTAAGGGTATGTTGGCCGGGATCGGGATCACCATTATCCTGCAACAGATCCCGTATGCCTTTGGCTATGAAAACCATGGCGCCATTGCTTCTGGAGGTGATGGGGGGATCTTCTCCTACTTCGGAAGTTATTTTAGTTTTATTTCACCCGGTGCCCTTATTGTTACACTCTTAGCACTTGGCGTGCTCCTGATCTGGGAAAAGGTTTTAAGTAAGAAACACAAAGTTTTCACCATAGTTCCCGGGCCGGTTGTTGCCGTTGTTTTGGGGGTGGTATATCAGTTATTTGTTTCAGGAGAACAATTTGGTATTCCTGCAAGCCAGCTGGTAACTGTTCCGGTACCTGAAGATGCCGCTTCCTTTTTCGGGCAATTCTCTTTTCCTGATTTTTCAGTACTGGGAAGCTCTCAAGTTTGGATAGTGGCCGTTACTCTTGCCATTGTTGCAAGTCTTGAAACTCTTTTGAGTGTGGAAGCGGTTGATAAACTGGATCCGCGCAAACGGGTTACACCCACCAACAGGGAACTTTTTGCACAGGGTGCCGGTAATGTAGTTTCAGGCTTGATAGGTGGGCTGCCCATTACGCAGGTTATTGTAAGGAGTTCTGCTAACGTCCAGTCCGGTGGCCGCTCTAAAATGTCAGCAATAATGCACGGCTTTTTTATCCTTATTTCGATAGTTGCCATACCTGCGATCCTAAACATGATTCCATTAGCCGTTTTGGCAGCAGTCTTACTCCTGGTAGGATACAAATTAGCTAAACCCGCCTTGTTCCTTTCTATGGCGAAGTTGGGGAAATCACAGTTTTTACCGTTCCTTATTACCGTGTTAGGGGTCGTATTTACAGACCTCCTCATGGGAATTGGATTGGGCCTCATGGTAGGAATAAGTGTGATCCTGATAAATAGTTACAAGAATTCACATTTTCTTCACCTGGAAGACGTGGGAGGAAACCACACTCTTTACAGGATGGTCCTGGCCGAGGAAATTAGCTTTCTCAATAAAGGAGCGATCCTGAGGGAGTTTCATGCTTTACCCGATAATTCCACCCTGGAGCTTGATGTTAGGCAAACCAAGGTGCTTGACTACGATGTCCTGGAGATCATTGAAGAATTTGCCGTTAAGGCTAAAAACCGTAATATTAGAATAAAATTGATCTCCCAAAAAGGGGAGGTCGAAAACCCGGAAAATTATCGCAGGTTCTTTGGATTGGACATGCCTGTTTCCGCATAATTAATAAATTAAAAAATATCAGATCATGAGTAAATTATATGAGCAATTAATCGCGAACAACAAAAAGTGGGTTCAAAGCAAATTAGATCTTGACCCTGAATTTTTCAACAAACTTGCCCAGGGGCAACAACCTCCGCTGTTGTGGATTGGGTGTGCCGATAGTCGTGTGCCCGCCAACCAGATCATTGGTGCCCAGCCGGGAGAGGTCTTCGTCCACCGGAATATCGCCAATATGGTAGTGCATAGTGATATGAACATGCTGAGCGTTCTTGATTATGCAGTAAACGCCCTTAAGATCAAACATGTAATGGTGTGCGGTCACTATGGTTGTGGTGGGGTAAAAGCCGCCATGGGCAATGAATCAATAGGGTTGATCGACAACTGGATTAGGCATATCAAAGATGTATACCGCCTGCACAAAACAGAACTTGATGGGATCGAAGATGAAACCAAAAAATTTGACCGGTTTGTGGAACTGAACGTGAAGGAGCAGGTACTTGGACTGGCCAAAACTTCGATCGTGCAGAATGCGTGGCACAATAACCAGGAACTGCATTTGCATGGTGTTGTTTACGGAGTTGGCTCGGGGATCATCGAAGATCTTGGAGTGAACATCAGTAATAACTCAGAATTGGATGAGGTCTACCAGCTAAGCTTCTAAGAAACTGAATTAATTATTTTTAGGGGGATTTTCCGTTTCTTCTTGCTGATCTTCTTCAGGAGGAGTTTCGAAAAATTCCCCTTCTTTTATTTCATCGATTATTGCGGGTAGGAATAAAGGTGCAAATTCATGCACCGGCTCATAAAGAATAGAACTTTCCCGGGTTTCCTTATCTACTTCGAATATTTCGAAGTTTTCGAGGAACATGAAAAAAAGACTGGCCAAAAAGGCCATTTTCAGCATTCCGAAGATGCCGCCCAGGAGCCTGTTCACCAGTCCCAGAGCTAAAAGATGTAACATGCGGGTAAGTAGGTTACCCAACAGTGAAATTAGGAGGGCAACAATGAAAAAGGTAAGTGCAAAAGCAATAATTGACAGTATCTCTTCATCCCAGGAAAAGAAAATTCCGAGGAAATCAAACATGGCGTCAGAAAAATGGATAGCGGCGTAAATTCCGGCAATGAGCGCGATGAGTCCGGCAAGTTCGGCTAAAAATCCCTTAAAAATCCCTCTAACGATTCCCAGTAGCAGGAAGATGCTAAGGATAAGATCAATGATATTCATGGACTCAAAGATAGCAAATTCCCGTAGTTAGTAAGTATCTTTGCCTCATGTCAAGAGATGAACAATTAAAAGAGCGCTGGAACCAGGTAGAGGAGAAACTCTCCCGACAGTTCGCCGATGGTGAGAAACTGGAGCTCGATGCGATAATATATTTGATTGGTCTGCAGGAGTTGGGCCAGGTACACCGTAAATTCAAAAAGGACCATAAGCTCGACCTTATGCATATTGCCATTTGCAGGTTACTGGAACCGTATGGTTATTATGAATTTGAATTTTACGATGATGAGGGTTGGCCACATTATAAGACCATTGAGCAGCTTCCGCAGTTAAAAGCGGGGGAGCAGTCTGTGCTCATGAAAGAGGCTATCGTGCAGTACTTCCTGGAAAAGGACTATATCAAATAGCAGTTTCGGCTTTTTAACCGATCTTCTTTCCCATCTTTTGAATCGCGCCGGAGTTGGGACAGGAAATACCGTATTATTTCATAAATTTGCGCTTCCTAAAGAAAAGGGACCATGATAGATAAAATTGAGAACTATATTTCTGAAATTGAAGCCTTCAAGGCAAATACCAAAGAAGAAGTAGAAGATTTTCGTATAAAATATTTAGGCAAAAAGGGTATTTTGAACCGGTATTTTGCTGAGTTCAAAAATGTACCCAATGACCAGAAAAAGGATTTTGGGCAGGCGGTGAACAACCTTAAAAATGCGGCACAGGATAAAGTGCAGCAGTTAAAAGAGCAGCTGGAAAGTAAGGAGGAGGAAAAAGGGATCTACGGAGACCTTACCCGTCCCGGCGAACCCGTTGAAATTGGCGCCCGCCATCCTATTTCCATTGTTAAGAACCAGATTATCGAGATCTTTTCAAATATTGGGTTCAATGTTTCTGAAGGTCCCGAAATAGAGGACGACTGGCATAATTTCACGGCTTTGAACCTTCCAGAATACCATCCGGCGCGTGATATGCAGGATACTTTTTTCATCCAGACCAATCCAGATGTGCTGTTGCGCACCCACACCTCTTCGGTACAGGTGCGCTACATGGAAGAGAACAAGCCGCCTATCAGAACCATTTCTCCCGGAAGAGTTTTTAGAAATGAGGCTATTTCGGCGCGTTCTCACTGTATCTTTCACCAGGTGGAAGGATTATATATCGACAAGGATGTTTCTTTTGCCGATTTGAAGCAAACTTTGCTTTACTTTACGAAACAGCTTTTTGGAAAGTCCAAGATCAGGTTGCGGCCTTCTTATTTTCCGTTTACCGAGCCAAGCGCAGAGGTGGATATTTACTGGGGACTGGAAACCGAAACAGATTACCGTATTACCAAGGGAACCGGGTGGCTGGAGATCATGGGCTGCGGGATGGTAGATCCCAATGTATTGCGCAACTGTAACATAGATCCTGCAGAATATTCCGGATTCGCATTTGGAATGGGAATAGAAAGGATCGCGATGCTGTTGTACCAAATAGGGGATATTCGCATGTTCTATGAAAATGACATGAGGTTCCTGGAACAATTCAAATCTTCAATATGAAAACAGCGGGTTTAATTATTTTCGGCATACTAGCAGTTGCGGTCATCATTATTTTGATCGTGGTGGAGATAATTGAACTGGTTGTTGGAGCCATACTTTTAGGAATTGCCGCGCTTATCCTTTGGGGGCTATGGAAGTGGGCAAAGAAAAAGATCAAAGATTAAGTGAAGAAAGATATTGACATACCCAGGGTAGAGGGGATTTACGTTGCCGCTGTGCGTGAAAAAAATGAGGAATTCCAGTCAATGGACTGGAATGCTTATTTGATCAATGATAAAGAAACGCCCATTGATACGGTTCTAATAGTGACTCGTGGTTATGATGATGAGGATGTCACTTCCACCATGAGGCACTCCATAAAAGAACTGCCACCACAATCTTTTGCTAAAGTAGAATTTTTGCAGGACGAGGTCCTCAAGCTTAATAATGAATTTTCGGTTTCCTATTTTTCAGAAGGAAAGATGTTTCATAAAAAGTTCGTATTCAGAAAGAACAGCATCAACGAAAAAGCTTTGCAGGAGCTTCCGGTGATTCCAAAAAAAGGGGTATTGCTGAAGTAATCTTAGCGCTTTACTTTACTCTCGTATAATTTCACCCATTCCTCCGGAGTCATTTTTGAAACCAGTTTCGCGATTAAATCCAACGGAATGTCATCTGGTTTTTTAAACCTGATGCAGCTTTTCCCCATATCTAATTTTCTTTGGGAGTACTTCGGAAATTCCGAAACAAACCAATCCAGTAATTCTTTATTGGCATAAATCCCCATGTGGTAGAGGGCGATGTAATTCTTTTGTGAGGCAAGGTTAATGAAAGGAAGCGGTTGCTTTGGATCGGCATGATAACCTGAAGGATAAATGGAATGAGGTACATGAAAACTGAGCATTCCGTAGCCCATACCTTCCTCAAAACCCGGTGGCAGATTGTCCTTGATCACCTGTCTTAGATCTTTCATCGCCTTTTTCCTGTCAGGAGAAAGAGATTCCAGGTAATCGTCGGGATCTTTGGCTGTTGATCTCACCTTGAAGTGTTTTAGTCCAGTTTATCTGCAAGTTTTTTGAAAACCTTCTTAGGTTCTTTTCCTTCATACAAAATAGCGTGGACGGCATTGATGATGGGGGTTTTCGCTCCCGTGTTCTGTACGATCTTATAGGCGCTGTCTGTGGCATAATACCCTTCGGCCACCATGCTCATTTCCATTTGGGCGCTTTTCACGGTATAGCCTTTTCCGATCATGTTTCCGAACATACGGTTACGGCTAAAAACTGAGTAACCGGTCACCAAAAGGTCTCCCAGGTAGGCTGAATCGTTGATATTCCGTTTCATTTTGTGAACCTTCTTGATAAACTTTTTCATCTCTCTGATCGCATTGCTCATCAACACGCTCTGGAAATTATCACCATAACCCAGGCCATGGGCGATTCCTGCGGCGATGGCGTAAATATTCTTCAGCATGGCCGCGTACTCGGTACCAATGATGTCGTCACTGGTCTTGGTAGTGATATAGTCACTGCTTAGGTGTTTCGCCACCAGTTTAGCCTTCTCCTCATCGGCACATGCGATGGTAAGGTAAGACAGCCTTTCCAGCGCTACCTCTTCGGCATGGCACGGACCGGTGATCACCCCAATGTTGTCGTATGGAATATTATAGGTCTTGTGGAAATGTTCACCAACGATAAGACTGCTTTCCGGCACTATCCCTTTAATTGCTGAAAAAATGATCTTTCCGTCAAGAGATTCGGTGAGATTGTCCAGTTCGCGTTTCAAAAAGGCAGAGGGAATGGCAAAGATCAGGATATCAGCTTCCTTAACAATTTTGTTGATGTCATTGCTAAGGTGAAGCTGATTAATGTCAAATTCAACCGAACTGAGGTAATTTGGGTTGTGTTCCTGCTTTTTTATATGTTCAATGGCATAAACGCTGCGCATATACCAGCTTACTTCATCCAGATTCTCACATAACATTTTCACGATAGCCGTAGCCCAGCTACCTCCACCCAAAACGGCGAATTTTGGTGATGATTCCATAAAGATTTTTTTATCTGAACCCAAAAATAAGGAAAATAAAGAGGTTGAGAAGTGGGCTGTTCCTAAAGATATAATTAAAAGTTAAAGCAGAGGCTTAAAACTTTAACATTCAAATTTTTAGATTGACGTACGATAGAAAATAAATGTGCGTTATACCCTTAGAAAGATTATTTTTTAGAAGAGTTTAATCTTTTTGGTTGGTTAGTTAGTGAAGAATTGCCTCTGTGATCTCAAATCCAGAGGCAATTTTTTTTATCGGTAGAAATTCATCTCATCAATGTACTGCCACACCACTGGTGGTAAAAGGGGCCTTACATCTTTACCTTCTTTAATGGCTTTCCTGATGAAGGTGGAGGAAATTTCGATCCTGGGCGCATCAATTCTTATGATTCTCGGATGATCTTCAAAGATCTTTTCAACTTTTCCTTCTGAAAACCTCGGATATACCACGACGTTATGCCGTTCTAGGATAACCTCGTAATTCTTCCATTTTGGGAAGCTCTTGAGGTTGTCTTCTCCCATGATAAGAGCGAATTCATAATTTGGGTACTTATCTTCAAGATGAGCCAGGGTAGATGTAGTGTAATTTGGCTGCGGCAGGTTGAATTCCACATCACTTGGCTTTAGCCCCGGATAATCCTCGCATAATCGCCACACCATTTCGAAGCGGTGGTGGTCATTCAACAAGCTGCTTTTCTTCTTCAGTGGATTGTGCGGAGTCACCACCAGCCAAACTTCATCAAGATCTGAATACTGCCACAGGTGATTGGCCAGGATAAGATGCCCTATGTGTACCGGGTTAAAAGTTCCGAAAAAAAGCCCGATCTTCTTTTTCACTTTTCAGTCCTTTTTTCTGCGCCCACAAAATCGGAAACTAGTGAATAAGCTTCCTCAAGCGCGGTGTTGAGATCGTTGTTCACAATAATGTGATCGAATTGCGGAGCTGTGGCAAGTTCAATTGATGCTTTTGCGACCCGCATATTGATCTTGTCTGGAGATTCCGTCTGGCGTTTCTTAAGCCTTATCTTCAGTTCCTCGATACTGGGAGGTTTTACAAAAACAGCCAGAGTCTTTTCGGGATAGATATGTTTAATGTCAAGGCCTCCCACCACGTCAATGTCGAAGATCACGTTCTTACCTTCGGCCCAGATGCGTTCTACTTCGCTTTTCAGAGTTCCGTAGAAATTATCACGATAGACTTCTTCCCATTCCAGGAATTCATCGTTTTTTATCTTCTTCTTAAAATCCTCCAGGCTCAAAAAATAGTAATCTTTTCCATTTTTTTCGTTGCCTCTTGGTTCCCTGGAGGTCGCAGAAATGGAAAATTCCAGGTTAAGTTCTTCCTGTGCCAGCAAGTACCGTACGATGGTAGTTTTACCCGACCCTGATGGTGCCGAAAATACGATTAGTTTTCCGTCGGCCATTACAATACGTTTAGCAGTTGTTCCTTGATCTTTTCCAACTCATCCTTCATCTGTACCACCAGTTGCTGCATGGGCGCGTAATTGGACTTGCTTCCAATAGTATTGATCTCACGACCCATTTCCTGGGAGATGAAGGCAAGTTTTTTTCCGTTAGAATCGGCAGATTTCAATGTTTCCAGGAAATAGCTCATGTGGTTCTCCAAACGCACTTTTTCCTCGGTAATATCAAATTTTTCGATGTAGTAAACCAGTTCCTGTTCAAAGCGGTTCTCGTCTACATTTTCTTTTAGTTCGGCCACTCCTTTTAGAAGTCGTTCTCTAACTCCGGCGATCCTTTCAGGATCCATGGCAATTACGTCCTGTAATAATTGCTGAATATTTTTTGCGCGTTGCACCAGTTCGTCTTCCAAAGCCTTTCCTTCAGCCGAACGAAAATCATTGATCTCTTTCAATGCTTCTTCCACCGCTGCTTCGATGATCCTGAATTCTTCTTCATCAATTTCCTCCCTTTCAGTCTTAAGGGCATCGGGCATGCGTACCGCCATTTTCAGCAACTCGGTTTCATCACCTTCTACGATCTCCCTGAGCTGTTCCATGTATTTTCGCACCACCGCACGGTTTACAGCCGCTGTGGTTTCCTCTCCCGTGATCTCAACGTAGACTGAAAAATCCACTTTTCCGCGGGAAAGGGATCTCGAGATGAGGTTGCGAAGCAACAATTCCTTTTCTCTGTATTGAGACGGAATGCGCGCGTTAAGGTCAAGATTTTTGCTGTTGAGGGATTTGATCTCTACGGTGATCTTTTTGTTGGGAAGCTGAGAAATGCTCTTCCCGAAGCCGGTCATTGACTGAATCATGCTGAATTATTAAGGTTGCGCAAAGATAAGGAATTCTGTAGCAGTGCAAAGACTGTCCTCCTTCAATTTTGGATCACAAAGGAGTTGATAAAAAGTATTTAATTAATCAGTTGATCGTGGTGAAATCGGCGTGCCGGGCGACCATCATATTAAAAATTCCGTAGCCCATAAGCCCCAAAGCTGTTGCTCCAAGTAGAATTGAGCCATAGGAAAAGCTTAGCAGATATTGCAGAGCGCCTTCGGTTCCTTTATAAGCATCGGCGTTATGCTGAAGGATCACCTTGATCAGGAAAAAAGAAATTATTCCAAAGACTACTCCCCTGGCCACATAACCTATTTTTCCGGTTTTCTTGATGAAGTCATACTCGTGTTTTATATCTGGATAGTTATCGATCTTCTTCATGAACTTAGCGGAGTAAGCCAGTTTGAATTGCCATATCGCCTGCCCCGCCACGATGATCGCCAGGACCCAGATCACATATTTTCCCCAGTCGCTGGAAAGTAATTCCCAAAGTGCTGCTTTTTGCTCACTATTTCCACCAGAAGGTGCTCCTGCATGTTCCTGTCCTTTAAGGTCTTTTATGAGAGGTTTGGCAAAGGAATAGGCAATGAGGCCATAAAATACAGCCGAATAGAAGTAACGAAATCTTTTAAAACCCTTTTTAGCCGACTTTTCAGATCCTGCAGAGAAACCCGGAAGAAAGAGCATTTCATAGAGGCGCCATAAAGTGTAGGCAAGAAGTCCCAGGGCTACAATAGCACCCAGGATTTTTCCTAGCGGCAATCCCAGGAGGAATCTAACTACTCCATCTGTGCTGGTGATATCTCCTCCCAGGCCAAATGCAGCCATAAAAGTGAGCACCCCCACAAGGGAATAAACAACACCTTTCATAAAAAAACCTGCGGAGCGGATCTTGGCTACGTGCCCTTCATCAGGATTAATGCTCATTAGAATAATTTATTGCTAAAAATAAACCTTCTGCTGCAGTAGTTTCACAGCTACCTCTCTTTTTAACCTCAATTTAATAAAGGTCACATTTTCAGATGTGCTTTTTCAGGAATTCAAGCGCTTTTTTCTCATGGTAAAATTCCGGACCCATGAGGGCAAAACCTACATGGCCGCCATAGTTGGGAACCTCGAGGTGCAGATAATCAGATTTTTCAGCAAGCTTAAAGGGGTATGAGGAACTGCACAAAAAAGTATCGTCACGGGCATTGAGGATTAAAGCGGGGCGGTCAATGCCTTCAAGGAACAGTAGGGAGCTGTTTTTCCGGTAGTATTCGTCTGCACTTTCAAAGCCGTGGGCTTTAGAAGTGTAGAGTTCATCGATATCCCTAAGAGAGTCACAGGCTTCGATCTCTTTCTTTGTGAGCCTGTCAGGGAATTTTTCTGCTCTGGCCATCAACTGCGATTTCAGCTTTAATTCAAAACGTTTTGAATAGATGAAGTTGCGCATGCGGTTGATCTCGCCAAGGGAACCTGCCAGGTCGCAGGGAACCGATACCGCCGCTGCAGCTTTAACTTCTTCCGGGATTTTTCTATCTTCTCCCAAATACTTTAACACCACATTGCCGCCAAGGCTGAAACCAATCAAACCGATAGCACTGTAATTCCTGGTCTTTAGAACATGGGAGATCAGTTCTTCAAGATCTCCGGAAGCGCCCCCGTGGTAACTTTTGAACATGCGGTTCATTTCATCGCTACATCCCCTGAAGTTCATAGCAAGGGCGTCCCAGCCGTCGCGGTTGAAGATGCGGGCCATCCCTTTCATGTAAGGCCTGTTGGAACTTCCTGCCAGGCCGTGAAGAATAATCACCAGCTTACGTGCTTTAGGGTCTTCTGAAAAACTCCAGTCCAGGTCAAGGAAATCCCCATCCTGGAGGATCATTCTTTCTCTAACAAAAGGTTTAAGTTCTACCTTTCTTAAAGTAGCTGCGTAGATCGTATTCACATCGGCCACTTTATAAAGGCCGGGAGGAGTGTATGTGGACTTTTCGAGAGGCATAACCTTAGAATTTAATCGGGAAATTTACGTATTAATGTTATGCGTGCATAATAAAAAAATAGTAATTTTATCCCAAAATTTGAGCATGTACAAGAAAGAATTCGAGATAAGATGGAGTGACATTGATGCCAACCGGCACCTTGCAAATACGGCTTATATCAATTTTATGAGCCACACCCGCATGGGTTTTTTGACGGAAAACGGGTTTGGGCATAATGAAATGGTCAAGCACAATTTAGGGCCGGTTGTTTTCTATGAACATATTTACTATTTCAAAGAAGTTTTCGCGGGCAAACCCGTGACAGTAACGCTCCAGTTAAAGGGGCTTTCTGAAGACGGAATGTACTTTGAATTTGTGCACGATTTTTATGACCATAAAGGTCGAAACTTCGCCAGCTGTGAAATGATGGGTGCCTGGATTGATCTTAAGGAACGAAAACTCACCGGGCTTCCTCCCGAACTTTTTCAGAAACTGGATGGCCTGGAGCACACGTCAGATTTCAGGGTGCTGACCAAAGACGACACTCGAAAATTCGGGAAAAAACCTAAGGAAGATCGTCATCCTTCAGAGCTATAGGTTTCGGTTTGCGCGTTACCATATACACCCCGGCAAAAACCAGTAAAGCAGCTGATACCTTCACGAGGTTAAGGTTGTCTGCTCCCGTGGCCACCGCGTAGATGATGGCGATAAGTGGTTGCAGGTAAATGAAAGCGCTTATTGTCGCGGCACTCAACTCCTTCAACGCAAAAACGTTCAGCAGGTAAGTGAGAAAAGTGGTGCCCACAACCACAAATCCCATTTTTAGCAGGGCATGTGCCGGCAATGCTTTCCATTCTACCTCAAGAAATTCGTTAAGGGTAAGAGGAAGGTTGATAATAACCGCGAAAAGGAACAGCCATTTCATTAATGTAAAAGAGTGATATTTTGCTGTGAGCGGTTTCACGAGAATGAGGTACAACCCGTAAGAAAGGGCATTAATGATCACCAGTAGATTCCCAAGAGGAATGTTTGGTGCGTTTTCTGTAGCCTCTTTGCTGAAAAATATTAAAGCCATGGCACCTGCCAGACCTGTAATGATTCCGGTGGTCTTTAGAACAGTAATCCTTTCCTTGATCAATATGGCAGCAAGAACCAGCACCAGGATGGGAGAAATGGTAATGATCACCGAACTGTTGATGGGAGTGGTAAGGCTCAGGCCTTTAAAGAACAGCAGCATATTGATGACCATTCCAAAAACAGTACAGCCTAAAAGCCGTGGCCAGTCGCTGGTGGCGATCTTTTCCTTGGGTCCCCAAATGCTGATGAGCCAGAACAATATGGCCGCGCCCAACACCCTTAAAAGAATGAATCCGAAGGGTTCAATATAAATGGGCATCAAGCCTTTGGCAACCGTGTGATTGATCCCGTAAATGGTGCTGGCACCCGTAGCAGCGAAGATGGCCAGCAGCCTTTTACTCATGAACAGATCTTTTGGCTGCCTCAACAATGCTTTTGGAATTCCCGATGAAGATCTCATTTCCGTTTACGATCACCGGCCGCTTCAAAAATGTATAGTGTTCCAAAAGGAGATTCTTAAAATCATCTTTGGTAAGTTCTTTGTTCTTAAGGTCTCGTTCTTTATAAAGTCTTGCTCTTTTATTGAATAAATTCTCATAGCTGCCAGCGAGATGTTTCAATTCTTCAAGCTGCTCTTCGGTTAACGGATCCTTTTTGATGTCCTGCAATTCAAAAGAAGCGGGCGCGTCGATCTCTTTTAAGATCCTTTTGCAAGTGTCACAGGTAGAGAGGTAGTAGATTTTCTTCATTCCTTTTTTCTGCAAAACTATTGATTCTTCATAAATGGCCTAACCTCTTCAATAGGTATTTCCATGTAAAAATCCCCATCGGCATAAGGGGCGATCTCATAGGAATTATAGACCAGGATAACCTGCTCATCTGTAAAGCCTATGTTTGCAGGTAAATGAAAGGTATCATTTTCAAACCAGAACCCGGTACTGTTTATGTTTTCTTCAGCGGGAATATTATGGTCCCTGCGAAAGCGTTGCTCCACATGTTCTTTGAACTGAGGCTTGAAAATGTCTTTCCAGGAAAGTTCTTCCCCGGTTTTCGGGTTAAAATTCAGGAATGAAAGATTTTTATAGCCATGAGCTCCCCCGCTGAAGATCTCGGTGGTAATGCCAATTGAAAGTAGTTCTTCATCTTTTCTGTAAATGCTTTCATTAAGATAAGCTTCCCAGGGCGGCTCATTGCTGAAGCTTTCCGCAGCCTTTTTATGGTCATTGATGAAGGTATTGGTCAAATCTTCATAATTGGTTATTGTTGGATTTTCTTCGGAAGAAATGGTGGTAATAACATGATTTTTGAGAACCCGGTTAATTTGTTCTGCGACTTCTTCAGGGCCTTTTGCCGTTAGTACCTCAAGGGAGATGATCGTACAATCATAATCGGCGGTATCACAATTTTTTCCTTCCTTTTTAACAATGGTCTCTTTTTCAAATCGCAACGGTAGCTCTGCCGGTTTTTTTTCGTCCTGACAGGCGGTGAAGAATAGCGTTATCAGTAGGATCGGAAAAACTCTGTGGGTCATGGGTATAGAATGTTAAACTGTTCTGAAAGGTAAGGGCTATTTTGAGAATGCCCAAAGCGAATGCTACATTTGTCTCTTAAAATATTCCAAATTATGAAATTCAATACCAGGACGATCCATGGTGGTCAGGAGAACACAGATCCGGCATACGGTTCGGTCATGCCGCCCATTTATCAAACTACTACCTATAAACAAAGTACCCCGGGAGGACATAAAGGTTTTGAATATTCCCGAAGCGGAAATCCCACTCGGAGAGCATTAGAGAATGCTTTGGCGAGCATCGAAAATGGGAAATTCGGCCTGGGTTTTGGATCGGGGCTTGCAGCGATTGATGCGGTGATGAAATTGTTCAAACCCGGTGACGAGATCATTTCCACAAATGATCTTTACGGAGGATCCTATCGTCTTTTTACCAGGATCTATGAAAATATGGGCATCAAGTTCCATTTTGTAGGCATGAACGATGCAGAGAAGATCGAAGATTCTATCAACAACAACACCAAATTGATATGGGTAGAGACGCCTACTAATCCAACGATGAAGATCATTGATATTGAAGCGGTCTCAAAAATTGCAAAAAAACACAATATTCTTTTGGCGGTTGATAACACCTTTGCCACCCCTTACCTCCAACAACCGCTCGAACTGGGAGCTGATATTGTAATGCACAGTGCCACCAAATATCTTGGCGGGCACAGTGATGTGGTGATGGGAGGCCTGGTGTTGAAGGATCAAAAACTGGCAGAAAGGCTTTATTTTATTCAGAATGCCAGCGGCGCGATTTGTGGTCCCATGGATAGCTTCCTTGTTTTAAGAGGGATCAAAACCCTTCACATTAGAATGCAGCGCCACTGCGAGAACGGTGCAGCGGTAGCGCACTTTTTGAAGTCTCACCCCAAAGTTGATAAAGTTTACTGGCCGGGGTTTGAAGATCACCCCAACCACGACATCGCGAAAAAGCAGATGAAAGATTTCGGCGGAATGATCTCTTTCACTACCGCAGATGGAACCCTGGATAGCGCGGTAAAGGTCGTGGAGAAACTGAAAGTGTTCGCTCTTGCCGAATCTCTAGGAGGGGTGGAGTCTTTAGCTGGGCATCCTGCCAGTATGACCCATGCTTCCATTCCGAAGGAAGAAAGAGCAAAAACAGGGGTTGTAGACTCGCTTATACGGTTAAGTGTAGGGATCGAAGATGATGAAGATCTCATCAACGACCTGAAACAGGCTTTAGGACAATAGAAGCTGAAAAATGACAAGGCCGTGTGAGATTTTTGCACGGCTTTTTTATTGCTTAAAAATTGAGGTAGTAGATGTAGCCGAAGTTAAGCCAGAACATCATGTCGTTGAACTTGTTCTGAGGGTTGTCGTGATTCAGCCCATCCAGCCAGTCGGTATTATAATACCTCCATTGCAGGTTTACAACAAGATCGCTAAAAGGAGCGATCTTATAACGGGTGCCAATTCCAAGCACAACAGACCAGGTTGAACCTGATTCCTGACTCACCCCTCCGTGAAAAGTGTGAAAAAGGTAATCTTCTAAAGGTTCGCCTAATTCAGAATAAGTGTAGGGATCATATTCTACAAAATTAAATCCGAGGCTGGCAAAAGGGGAAATAGGATAGGCATAAGCTGTATAATCCCTTATGCTATAAGGGTAATACTCAAGATGAGCCCCCATTTCAAACACTTTAGCAGAGCCTATCATGTTTCTTAATTTTCCGTTCGGACCCTCGTTTTGAGCTATGGGACCAAAATGGTTGAGCTCTCCCCAGTGGTAATCTACTTCAGCTCTTATTCTGAAGTGGTCATTGAAATAAGTGTCGCGGGTGTAGCAGTTACAATCTGCGCGGTAGGCGAAATTCACGTAATAAACTAAGCCCACTCCCATTCCGGTGTTGGAGGTGTTGGTTTCCATGTTGTAGCGCAAACCATAATCGGTGTAGTAAGCGACCGGCCCCGCCACGATCCCGATCTCCTGGCCCAGAAGTCCTTTTTGCGCAAAGGCGATCCCTTTTCCGAAGAAAAAAAGGAACAACAAGACGCAAAGGGTTTTGGTTAGGTCGGTCATAAGAAAAACGAGTCTCAAACAAATATATAAATTTATAACCCAAGAATGTCCGAATTATTACACCTTCAGAAATACCTTAAAATAAAAAGGAATACAAAAATTTTAAGGCCTTTCTTTTAGAGAAACTGTATATTTGCCGGTAATTAAAAAAAACGTTTTCGTTAAAACAAAATTTAGCCAAAACCATGGAAAAAAATGTACAAGAATTCCTGGATAGCGTTTCTAAAAGAAACAGTAATGAACCCGAATTTCTACAAGCGGTTCACGAAGTAGCAGAAACCATAATTCCTTTCATTGAAAAAAATAAAAAATACCAAAACAAGAAGTTGTTGGAGCGTATGGTTGAACCTGAAAGAGTGATCATGTTCAGGGTGCCGTGGATCGATGACAACGGTGAAGTTCAGGTAAACCGCGGATTCCGTATCCAGATGAACTCTGCGATAGGACCTTACAAAGGTGGTCTGCGTTTTCACCCTTCGGTAAACCTTTCCATTCTTAAATTCCTCGCCTTTGAGCAGGTGTTCAAGAACAGCCTTACCACATTGCCAATGGGTGGTGGTAAAGGAGGATCTGATTTTGATCCAAAAGGAAAGTCAGACAACGAAGTGATGAAATTTTGCCAGAGCTTTATGACCGAGCTTCAGCGTCACATTGGTGCGAATACCGATGTGCCTGCCGGTGATATTGGAGTGGGCGGACGTGAAGTAGGTTACCTGTACGGGCAGTATAAAAGACTTAGAAATGAATTTACAGGAGTATTGACCGGAAAAGGTCTTTCTTATGGAGGTTCGCTGATTCGTCCTGAAGCTACCGGTTACGGGAACGTGTACTTCGCAGAGAACATGTTGAAGACCAAAGGAGACTCTATAAAAGGTAAAACTGTGGTGGTTTCCGGTTCCGGAAACGTGGCGCAGTACGCTGCCGAAAAAGCTACCCAGCTTGGAGGTAAAGTTGTTACCATGTCAGATTCTTCTGGATATATTCTTGATGAGGAAGGTATTTATGCAGAAAAGCTTGCCTTTATCATGGACTTGAAAAATGTGAAGAGAGGCAGGATCAAGGAATATGTTGATCAATATCCAAATGCAAAATATTTCGAAGGAGAAACTCCATGGAATGTGAAGTGTGATATCGCTCTTCCTTGTGCCACTCAAAATGAGCTTCATGAGGATGATGCGAAGGCTCTTGTGAAAAATGGATGTATCTGTGTGGGTGAAGGTGCGAACATGCCTTGTACTCCGGAAGCTATTGCTGTTTTCCAGGATGCGAAGATCCTTTTCTCACCTGGGAAAGCTTCTAACGCCGGGGGAGTAGCTACTTCGGGACTTGAGATGTCTCAAAACTCATTGAGGTTCAACTGGACTTCAGAAGAAGTGGATACCAAACTGAAGCAGATCATGAACGACATCCACGCCCAGTGTGTGAAGTACGGAACAGAAGAAGGTGGATATGTGGATTATGTGAAGGGTGCGAATATCGCCGGTTTCGTAAAAGTTGCCGATGCTATGTTAGCCCAGGGAGTAGTGTAATCTCACCCTTATATTATATTCTAAAAAGCCGCTTTTTGCGGCTTTTTCTTTTTACTAAAGGACCCCGATTTGTTGTATTTTTGGATCTTTACAGCATAATCGCTTTTAAAAACGGACCTTCTAAAAATGTTGATCACTACCAAAGCTATCGTCTTTAGTGCCCTAAAATATGGGGAGGCCGATCTTATCGCGAGATGTTTTACGGATAAAAGCGGTTTAAAGACCTATTTGTTGCGGGGGATCTTGAAATCCAAAAAAGGGAAATTAAAAGCGTCTCTTTTTCAGCCTTTGACTCAGCTGGAGATCGTGGCCCAACATAAGGACAAGGGTAGCCTGGAATACATAAGGGAGGCCAAGCTGTTGCTGCCTTATCAGAGTTTACACACAGATGTGCTGAAATCTTCGGTAGTGATGTTCCTTTCTGAAGTGCTGTGGAATGCCGTTAAAGAGGAAGAAACAAATACTTCTCTTTATGAATTCCTGGAAAACTCTTTGAACTGGTTTGATTCACACGACAAAACTGCAAATTTCCATCTTTGGTTTCTGCTGGAACTAACCAGGTATTTAGGGTTCTATCCTGATGACAATCAAAAAGGTAATGACGTGTTTAACTTGATCGATGGAACTTTTCAGAAGGTAAAGACCAACAATGAGTGCGTGGCCGATGAAAATATTCCAGTATTAAAACAGTTCTTAGGCACAAACTTTGATGAATTTTCGCACATAAAAATGAACCAGGCCACGCGTTCAGGGTTTTTATTGCTGCTGTTGAATTACTATGAAATTCATTTGCAGGGTTTTCATAAGCCAAAATCCCTGGCCGTGCTTAACGAAATCTACAGTTAATGCGACTGATCTTTAGCTTCGCCCTTTTATTGTTTTCTGCAATTTCGTGGTCCCAGGAGATCACAGTACTCGATAAAGAATCACACCAGCCCATTTTTAATGTGGCCATATTCAATAAAGACAAAAGTAAAAGCACCCTTACCAATTTTGATGGCCGGGCAGATCTTTCCCAATTTTCTTCGGGAGAGATCATTTTCTTCAGGCATATTTCCCATTCAGAATACCATTCAACAAAAAGGCGGATCCTGGAGCGTAAGAACCAGGTTCTTATGGCTCCAAATGAAAATACTCTTGATGAAGTCGTTCTCTCTGTCGCTGGATTTGAACAAAAGAAGAAAGATCTGGTTCAGAAAGTGGTGACTCTCAACCAAAATGATATTATAACCTCCAGTCCGCAAACCTCTGCCGATCTTTTGGAAAGATCTGGACAGGTATATGTTCAGAAGAGCCAATTGGGTGGTGGGAGCCCTATGATAAGAGGATTTGCCACTAACCGGCTTTTGATCACTGTGGATGGCGTGAGGATGAATACTGCCATTTTTAGAGGCGGAAATGTACAGAACATCATTTCCATCGATCCGCTTGCGGTTGAAAAAGCTGAGGTGATCATTGGTCCCGGTTCAGTAGTTTACGGGAGTGACGCGATTGGTGGCGTGATGAATTTCTATACCCTTACTCCCGCTTATTCTTACAAAAAAGCCGGATATCTTTCAGGAAAAGTATACGGCCGTTTCGCGACGGCAAACGAGGAGAAGACAGGTCATTTTGATGTGGCCTATGGCAGAGAAAAATGGGCCTTGCTTACCAGTCTCAGCTATTCAGATTTTGGAGATATGAAAATGGGGAGTCACGGTCCCGGGGAATATCTAAGGCCCGAATACGTGGTGCGCAGAAACGGCGAAGACGTAGTCGTAAAAAATGACGATCCAAAAGTGCAGGTGCCCACGGGTTATGACCAGGTAAACTTTTTACAGAAAGTGAGATTCAGGCCTACCCAGGACTGGGATTTTAATCTGGGATTGATCTTCACGACCACTTCAGATTATCCTCGTTACGACAGGTTATACAGAAAACGTGATGGGCAACTGCGGGCAGGGGAATGGTACTACGGTCCCCAACGGTGGCTGCAAACGAATTTGCAGATAAACAAGGTTGGAAACGGAACTGTTTACGATGAAGCAAAATTCACAGCGGCTTATCAGGTCTTTGAAGAAGGCAGGAATGATCGTGATTTCGGAAAAGAGATCCTGTTTGAGACCGATGAGCACGTGGGTGCCTGGTCGACTAACCTGGATTTTGAAAAAGAGTTCTTTGGAAGCAAACTTTTCTACGGACTGGAATACGTACTGAACCAGGTTAATTCTGAAGGAAAAGAGACCAATGTGATAACCGGGAACAGGGTGCCCGGTTCCTCCCGATATCCTGATGACAGCAGGTGGCAATCTATGGCTGCCTACGGAAGTTTTTTCTGGAAGTTGAGCCCCGATCTTTCCATCACCACCGGCGCCAGGTACAACCATGTGCTCCTGAATGCTTCTTTTGAGGAAGAAATGTATGATTTCCCTTTTTCAGATGCCGATATCAATACCGGCGCCCTTACGGGGAGCGCGGGATTGAACTGGCAGCAGAATGAGATCTTAGGCTGGCAGTTGAATTTATCTTCCGCTTTTCGTGCGCCTAATATTGATGATGTGGGGAAGATCTTCGATTCTGCCCCGGGAATGGTGGTGGTGCCCAATCCGCACCTCAAACCCGAAACCGCTTACAACGCCGAAATAGTTTCTCGCATTGATTTTGATAAAGTAGTGCAGCTGGAGCTGGCAGGTTACTATACTTATCTCGATAACGCTATGGTGCGAAGGGATTACGACCTTAATGGCCAAACCACTATAGATTACCAGGGGGAACCGAGCCGGGTGCAGGCAATCCAAAACGCCGCTTTTGCAAGGGTCTACGGAATTGAAGCCGGCGCAAAAATAAATTTCTCCAAAAACCTGAAATTAAAATCCCAGGTAAGCGTGACCGAGGGTGAAGAAGAGCAGGATGATGGTACTACGGCACCCTTACGACATGCTGCGCCACTATTTGGGAGAGCCCACCTGGTTTGGGAGAATGAGGAACTAAGGTTCGACCTTTTCACGGTGTACAATGGAGAAATAGCCTTTGAAGACCTGGCGCCAAGCGAGCAGGATAAAGCTTATCTCTATGCTGTGGATCAAAATGGGAATCCTTATTCCCCCGAGTGGTACACGCTGAATTTCACCTCTCAGTACCAGCTTGGAAAAGGCTGGCTGGCGACAGCTTCGCTGGAAAATATTACAGATCAGCGTTACAGAACCTATTCTTCGGGAATAGCCGCTTCCGGTAGAAATCTGATCCTGGCTTTGCAATATTCTTTTTAGGCGGGAAAACAGAAGTTTCGTTTTCAGGAGCTTATCCCATCAAATCTTTTGAAGGTCAACAGGTTTTCCCGATTTAAACCTTTGTTTTTGTCAAAAATCATTATTTTCGCGCATCTATTAGAAAGACCGAAGTAATGAGCGTAAAGTTCCCTGAATATAAAGGACTTGACTTACCAAAAGTAGCAGAAGAAATTCTGAATTTTTGGAAGGAGAATGATGTTTTTGAAAAAAGTATAACGTCCCGTGAAGGGAAGGAGCCATTTGTGTTTTTTGAAGGCCCACCTTCAGCAAACGGTTTACCGGGGATTCACCACGTGATGGCCCGCGCCATCAAGGATATTTTCTGCCGATTTAAAACTCAGAAGGGATACCAGGTAAAAAGGAAAGCCGGTTGGGACACCCACGGTCTCCCTATTGAACTTGGAGTTGAGAAAGAACTTGGGATCACCAAAGAGGATATTGGTAAAAAGATCAGCGTTGAAGATTACAATGAGGCCTGTAAGAACGCGGTAATGCGTTATACCGATGTGTGGAACGATCTTACCGAAAAAATGGGTTATTGGGTGGATATGGAAGATCCATATATCACTTATAAATCAAAATATATGGAAAGCGTTTGGTGGCTGCTTTCCCAGATCTATAACAAAGGCCTTATTTACAAGGGCTACACCATTCAGCCGTATTCTCCTAAAGCGGGAACGGGACTAAGTTCTCATGAACTTAACCAGCCCGGAACCTACCAGGATGTGACCGATACTACGGTTACCGCCATGTTCAAAGCGAAAAAAGATTCCCTGCCCGATTTTCTTTCAGAAAAAGAAGGGAACATATTTTTCATAGCCTGGACCACCACGCCCTGGACGCTTCCTTCCAATACGGCGCTAACTGTAGGTCCAAAGATCGAGTATGTTACCGTAAGGACTTATAATCAATATACTTTTGAGCCTATCACCATCGTGGTAGCTAAGAATCTGGTTGATCAACAATTTGACAAGAAGTTCAAAAAGACTGAGAATGAGGAGGTGCTGGAAGCTTATAAGCAGGGCGATAAGATTCCTTACCTGATCGAGGAGAGTTTCCCCGGAAAAGATCTTGTTGGAATAAAGTACGAGCAATTATTGCCTTATGCGCAGCCTTATGAACATCCAGAAAATGCTTTCCGAATCATTTCAGGAGACTTTGTTACCACCGAAGATGGTACCGGTATTGTTCACACCGCACCGACTTTTGGGGCAGACGATGCTCTGGTAGCCAAACAGGCTACTCCTGAAGTTCCACCGTTACTGGTGAAAGACGAGAACGGAAACCTCGTGCCGCTTGTTGACCTGCAGGGGAAATTCCGTGAGGAAATGGGCGAGTTTGCAGGGAAATATGTTAAAAACGAATATTACGATGAAGGTAAGGCTCCTGAAAAATCTGTTGATGTTGAAATAGCCATCAAGCTGAAGGAAGAGAACCGTGCCTTTAAAGTTGAAAAATATGTTCACAGCTATCCAAACTGCTGGAGAACAGATAAACCTATATTATACTATCCGCTGGATTCGTGGTTCATCAAGATCACCGAAGTGAAAGATCGAATGTATGAACTCAACCAAACGATCAACTGGAAACCGAAATCTACCGGAGAGGGAAGGTTTGGCAACTGGCTGGCCAATGCCAACGACTGGAACCTGTCCAGATCCAGATATTGGGGAATTCCCCTGCCAATCTGGAGAACAGAAGACGGTAAGGAGGAGATCATGATTGGTTCTATTGAGGAGCTGAAATCTGAAATGCAGAAATCTGTGGAAGCCGGCCTTATGAAAGCCGATCTCTTTGCAGAGTTTGAAATTGGCAATTTGAGTGACGAGAATTATGATAAGGTAGACCTCCACAAGAATGTGGTTGACAAGATCATCCTGGTTTCAGATTCCGGGAAACCCATGAAACGGGAAGCCGATCTTATCGATGTATGGTTTGATTCAGGATCCATGCCTTATGCGCAGTGGCACTACCCGATGGAGAATGCCGAAAAAGTAGAAAAAACCTGGCGAAAAGCCGATTTCATAGCCGAGGGCGTAGACCAGACCCGTGGGTGGTTCTATACGCTGCACGCTATTGCCACGATGATCTTTGATGACGTGGCTTATAAAAATGTTGTGTCGAATGGATTGGTGCTTGACAAGAACGGGCAAAAGATGTCCAAACGCCTTGGAAACGCAGTGGATCCTTTTGAAACCCTCGCGGCCTTTGGACCCGATGCCACCCGTTGGTACATGATCTCCAACGCTAACCCGTGGGATAATTTGAAATTTGACATTGAAGGAATTTCAGAAGTGCGTCGTAAGTTCTTCGGCACCCTGTATAACACGTATTCCTTCTTCTCATTATACGCCAATATAGATAAATTCACCTATTCCGAAGCTAATATTCCTTTTGCTGAGCGCCCGGAGATAGACAGATGGATACTTTCAGAATTGCACACGCTTATCGAGAATGTTGACAAGTTCTATGCAGATTATGAGCCTACAAAGGCGACCCGTGCGATCTCTGAATTTGTGCAGGAAAATTTGAGTAACTGGTATGTGCGCCTGTGCCGAAGACGTTTCTGGAAAGGAGATTACGGCCAGGATAAGATATCTGCTTATCAAACGCTTTATACCTGTCTGGAAACTGTAGCGAAACTTGGTGCTCCTGTGGCTCCGTTCTTTATGGACCGGCTTTATAAGGATCTTAATAGTGCCACTCAAAAAGAGGATTTTGAATCGGTGCATTTGTCAGAATTTCCGAAAGTTCAGAAAGAGTTTATCGACAAAGGGCTCGAAAGACAAATGGAGAAAGCACAAACAGTATCATCACTGGTGCTTTCCTTAAGAAAGAAGGAGATGATCAAGGTGCGTCAACCATTACAAAGGGTGATGATCCCGGTGCTCGATGAGCAGCAGCGTGAGGAGATACAGGCTGTTTCAGACCTTATTAAGTCTGAAGTAAATGTAAAAGAACTCGAATTGATCGATGATGCTTCGGGCATTCTTGTAAAGCAGATCAAGCCGAACTTTAAGGTTCTAGGACCTCGTTTTGGGAAGGATATGAAGCTTATCACCCAAAAAATCGGTCAATTTACTTCCGATGATATTCAGAAAATAGAACGTGAAGGACAAATTGAGGTCGAGGTTAATGGGAAATTGCTTACATTAGAACTTCAGGATGTCGAGATCACTTCCCAGGATATTGAAGGATGGCTTGTTGCCAACTCTGGAAATATCACTGTTGCTTTGGATATTACCATTTCCGAAGACCTGAAAAAAGAAGGAATCGCGAGAGAATTGGTGAACAGGATCCAGAACTTTCGAAAAGATTCGGGCTTTGAAGTGACCGACAAAATAGATGTGACCCTACAAAAGGACGGTACAGTCGAGGATGCCGTTCAACAAAATATTGAATATATTAAGAACGAGACTTTAACCGCAAATCTCGACCTTGCGGAAGAAGTGGACAACGGCTTGGAAATTTCTTTTGATGAAGTAGCCACAAAGTTGTTAATTAAAAAACATTAAGAACTATGTCAACAGAAGTAAAAGAACGCTACAGTGATGCAGAGCTGGCAGAATTTAAGACATTGATCCTGGCTAAGATTGAGAAAGCCCAGGAACAGCTTGAACTCTACAAAAGCGCGTACATGAATGATGGTAACAATGGTACAGATGACACCTCGCCCACGTTCAAGGCTTTTGAAGAGGGAAGTGAGACCATGAGCAAGGAAGCGAATTCCCAGCTCGCAATTCGCCAGGAGAAATTCATCAGAGATCTTAAAAATGCTTTGATCAGGATTGAAAGCAAAACCTATGGTATTTGCCGGGTTACCGGGAAATTGATCGCGAAGGAGCGGCTAAAACTTGTGCCGCACGCAACTTTAAGTATTGAAGCGAAAAATATGCAACGATAGTTACTTTTAAAAATGAATAATGTGACGCTCCTTTTCCATCTGGTTTTGGAGCGTTTTTTGTTTTTAACCTCTCATGAAATACTTTTTCATCTTTTTTCTCCTTCTGAATTTTCCTGCCCGGGCACAGAAAGAAACAATCCAAACCATCGATGCCGGAAATTTGACCACGGTTATTTTCAACAGTGATGAAGTCTATAGGATAGCTATAAAGACGGTGCCGGGAGATCAAATAATTATTAGGTCAAAAACCGATGGAGAGTATTTTAACAATATCAGTCTGGATGCTGAAGCCAGGAATGACGTGTTGTATCTAAAATCCCGTTTCAGGGAGATCCTGCAGAGTGGTTTCGATAAACTGAGTGCTCATAAGGTTTTTGCTATGGAGGTAGAGCTTCAGATCCCGGAACGAATGGAGGTGGAGATCCGGTCCAATGTCGCTTCTGTATTTATGAAAGGAGTTTATGCCCGGGTTTTGGTTCAGCTGAAGTCAGGTTCGGGTTACCTTGAAAACTTTCAGGGAGATGCCGTGATTAATACCTATGAAGGGGATATTGAGGTGGAATCGAAAAATGCCTCGGTAGAAGCAGAATCCCGGCACGGGGAGGTTGTCGTACCCGATTCTTTCAATGGAGATTACAGTCTTAAACTTATAAGTATTAACGGAAACATAAAGGTTCGGGAAACTAAATAAAAATAGTATTTTTGGGTCCGATCAAAAATTACCCGATGTCCTTAAAGAAAGCAAGCCTTCTTATTATCCTGATCCTGGTGATCGATCAGGTTTCCAAGTTCTATATCAAAACCAATTTCGCATTGGGTGAAGAGATCAAGGTTTTTGATTGGTTTAGGATACTTTTCGTCGAAAATGAGGGCATGGCCTGGGGCGCAAAAATTCCGGGAGAATATGGGAAATTGCTGCTCACCAGTTTCAGGCTGGTGGCAATAGTAGGAATTGCCTACTGGTTATGGGATTCCGTAAGGAAGAACGGCCATACCATCCTTATTGTAGCTATTTCCATGATCTTTGCGGGGGCTTTCGGAAATATTATTGATTCTGTATTCTACGGGGAGATCTTTAACCACAGTTACAACCAGGTAGCGAGCTTTCTTCCCGAAGAAGGTGGCTACGGAACGCTTTTACACGGTAAAGTAGTGGATATGCTTTATTTCCCTTTGTGGAGCGGTTACCTTCCGGAGTGGATCCCGTTTTGGGGAGGTCAATATTTCACCTTTTTCGAGCCCGTCTTCAATATAGCCGACTCGGCGATCACAATAGGAGTATTCCTTCTGATCCTCTTCAACAAGAAAGCTTTTTCTCATGAGCTCAAAGAGGAGAACGAGAAAAAAGAAATGAAGGCTTAAGCCACGTCGCGATCGAAGATCTTTTCGAATTTCTTCAATTCGATGGGTTTGATCAGGTAATCGGTAACCATATTAAAGGATTTCGCACGCTCCAGGTCTCGTGGGTCAATTGAGGAGCTCACCACGTAAAGAGTGATCTTCTTATTGAAATTGTTCTTGATCTTGACGAATTCCCCAAGAAATTCCCAGCCGTCCATCACCGGCATATTAAGGTCCAAAAAGATAATGTCTGGTAATTGTTCCTCGCTCAGGTTTTCAAGTATTGGCCTAAAGTAATCCAGCGCCTCTTTTCCGTTCTTGAAAATGATAAGGTTTTTAGAGAGTTTCTTGATCTCGATGATCTTCTTGACCAGGTTCACGTAGATCCTGTCATCATCAATGATGCAGGCAAGCTCTACCGGATGTTCCATAACATTTAGAATTTGATTTTGAACGTTGTGCCAATATTTACCGTACTCGTCACCGAAATACTGCCTCCCATTGTCTCCACCTGATTTTTGGTGATGAACAACCCAATCCCTTTTGCTTCGGGATGCCTGTGGAAGGTTTTATACATGCCAAACATCTTATCGCCATTTTCATCAAGGTCTATTCCCATTCCGTTGTCACTTACCTCCAGATAACTGTCTCCGTTTTCCCGGTAAGTCTGAATATAGATGACAGGTTTTCTCCCTCTCTGCTTGTACTTAATGGCGTTTGTTATCAAATTTAATAAAATACTCTCCAGATACTCTGAAATGTAATTTATTTCGTTCAACTTATCGAATTCTGCGATGATCTCCGCATTTTCCCTTTTGATAAGGGAAGAAATAGAAGCAATAACCACATCGAGGGCCTCTTTGAACTGCACATTCTGTTTTTCCTTTTTGAGGGACAGCTGCCGGGTAACCATCTCATTCAGTTGTTTGATGGCCTCCTCAAGGTTTTCTGAAATATCTTCGATATTGGTTAGCATTTCCAGTTTATCTTCGGGAGAACGGGTCTCCTTTAGTAATTGAGAAATAAGGCTGAGGTTGCTGCTGTGAGAACGCAACTGGTGGGAAACGATATGCGCCAGATTGAACAGGCGGGAATTTTGCGAAGCAATGATATCCAGGGAATTCTGCAGGTTAAGCTCGTTGGTCATTTGTTCATCAATATCCTGGTAGACTCCCCGTATTCCAATGATCTCCTGCTCATCATTATAAACAGGTTTTCCCGTTGCCCTCACCCAGAATTCCCTGTTGTGCAAAGTGAGCATCTTGATCTCAACTTTAAAAGGGATCCCGAATTGAGAACATTTCTTGAACATGTTCTCTACCTTTTCGTGATTGCCGGGCGCATAGAAACGCAGACGGTCATCTGGATTGGGTTCATAATCCATTGGGCAGTCCAGGATCTTCTTAGTGACATTGTCCCAATAAACCGCGTTTGTTTTTACATCGAGGTACCAGCCGCCGGTAGAGGTCATTTCAGCTGTTTCCCGGTAATAGAAAAAATTCTCCTCTATGGTATATTGGTCTCTTTTTGCCTGGTGAATGTTGACGAACAGGAGTACAGCGGCATCGGCGAGGCCTTTTTCCCTGCTTTTCAGGTTTCGGCATTCAAACCAGCGGTATTTGCCGTTTTCCAGTTTTAACCGAACTTCGGCAGTGAAAGATTTCTGGCGATTGGCGAGGTCCTCGAAGTTCTCCCTGAAGTCATAGCGGTAATCCTTGTGTAAAACATGGTTGAGGAAATACTCCAGTTTATCGTTGCCGGTATCTGGATTGCCAATAAGGTAATTGAAATGCTCAGACCAGGAGATCTCCCGGGTGAGCAGGTTTATTTTCCAGTAAGCAACATCAAAGTCTTCTAGAATACTGTTTAACTGGAGGTCATTTAGCATTAAAGTCCATAATTGGTTGGACTAAAAGTAATTGAAAACGTTAAGGTTTACAAATTTTTGAAATTATATATTTTCCCCGGGGTTACGCAGTAGTCCAAAGGAATATCGTGGGGAGTGGCTTCAATGGGTTCTTTTTCGG
>CAZNFK010000002.1:0-4465 GCA_964572365.1 uncultured Flavobacteriaceae bacterium
GCCTGCTTTGGGAGCAGGAGGCCGCAGGTTCGAATCCTGCCACCCCGACAAAACAGAGCCCTGCACGAAAGTGCAGGGCTTTTTTGTTGGACCAGGGCGTATGCTTGCGCAAAAGCCGGAAGGACAAAATAAAAGACCATTTAGCCTGCAGCCTGCAGACTTTCCTTTACTTTCACTCCAATAGATATTTATCAAAAGGAAGAGAGCGCTGATGTTAAGGTGATTTTTTACCGGTAACCGCTTTTCCTTCTTTAATTATTCTCACCCCCATAAAGAAATACCAAACAACATTTTAACGGCGGTCTCAGGGGTGTATCGGCCTATTTTTCTTAAATTTAAAGCAAACCATTATTCTTGAAAAAAGAACCACTACTTCAGTCTAAATTTGATTCCTTCCGGTGCTGTGTTTTGATCCCTACCTATAATAACTATGCCACCTTAAAGCGTGTGCTTGATGCAGTCCTGGAATATACCTCCAATATTATCGTGGTCAATGATGGTTCTACAGATCAAACGGATGTTATCCTTCAGCAATATGATCATCTTCAAGTAGTTAGTATTCCGAATAACAGGGGTAAGGGAAATGCTTTAAAGACAGGTTTTAAAAAGGCCGAAGCTTTAGGTTATGATTATGCTGTTTCGATGGATTCAGACGGGCAACATTTTCCAGATGATCTTGGGGTTTTTATCGATGCCCTGGAAGCAAAGTCTCCGGGTGATCCAGAAATTCTTGTGATTGGCTCCCGGAAAATGAATGATCCTTCAGTTCCTCAAAAAAGCAGTTTTGGGAACCGATGTTCCAGCTTCTGGTACTGGGTCGAAACTGGAATTAAATTACAGGATACCCAATGTGGTTATCGACTATACCCGCTAAAAATTGTAAATGAGTTTGAGCTTTATACCAGCAGGTTTGAACTTGAAATTGAAGTGATCGTAAAAGCTGCATGGACCGGTGTAAATGTTAAAAATAGTCCCGTCAAAGTTTTGTATGACCCCGAGGAAAGGGTCACGCATTTTAAACCCTTTCAGGATGTGGCGCGAATTACCATTTTGAACATCTGGTTTGTAGGGGTAGCTTTGTTTTATATCCTGCCTCGAAATATCTTCCGGAAGATCAAAAAACGGGCTGGGGGAGCGGCAAGAAAAGAATATTCAGATACCAAACTTCCCCTGGAATAAGGCTTTAGGCCTTTTTACAGATCAACAGCATCTTTTCCTCCTGCATTCCGGTTGTGAAGAACAGATAATGGTCTCCGCCGTCCTTCAGTTTTAATTGTTTTCTGAGAGTGGCCACACTTTCCGGGAAATTTCTGGTGGAAATATGGGCTTTGTCAAACCCTAAAGCTGCTTTCAATTTTCTCTTTTTGAAGGGCAACAATTGAATGATCCTGAAACGCCTTCCAGGGAAATCCTTCAGTTCATTAGATGTGTAGAGATGGGAGTTGGGATGTAATTTCAGAAGTGAGAAATCGGCTCCCACGGCTTCAAAAAGGCCGCTTTTCATCACCGCTGCATTGGGTTCATAGAGGTATGATAACGGAGGACTAAGATCAACAACCATTTGCTCCCCCATAAAATTTTCGTAAACCTGATCTCCTTTTTTTTTGAAGTTGATGGTTTTGATCCTGATCTTTTCTGAAGGTTCTTTTCGAATGATCCATAAAAGTTCCTTTACGTCATTTTCCACCGCGATAACATGGATCTCATCAACATTCTTTAATTCCCTTAATCCGGCTTTTAGATCGAGCAGGGGCGAAGTTTTGATGAGGATATTATCTGACTTTTGCAGAAGCAGATCGAGATATTCAGGTACATTTGGCAGACAATCGGAAAGTTGAAAAACTCGTCCGCCGGCATCGTCTCTTCTGGAAGGATCAACATAGATCCAGTCGAATATTTCCGAAGAATTCACGATGATTTGTATCCCGTCACCCTGAAAAGTCTGAATATTTTCGGCTCCCAGGACCTTAAAATTATGGCCGGCTACTTCTGAAAGTTCTTCATTCAGTTCACAGTGGATCACTTTTTTGAAGCGTTTGGAAAAAAAGTAAGAATCAATTCCGAAGCCACCTGTAACATCGATGACCACCTTTCCCTGCATAAGAGAAGCTTTGTATGCCGCAGTGGTTTCTGAAGAAGTCTGCTCAAGATTGAGGGTAGGAGGATAGAGGATGCCACGGGTTTTGAACCAGGTTGGTAGTTTTTTTTCTGCTTTTCTTTTGCCGGTAAGTTGAACCCCCAATTCCCGGGCATCTACATCGGGAAAAGGACTTCCTTTAAACAGCATTTTAGACACTTCTTCCCGGTAATTCTCCTCCAGGAATTCCTGAACATCCTTATGCAGAAGCGTCCTGTTCATTTACAGGTCGCGGGTTAACCTCTTAACGATCTTATATTCGCTCAAAGATTCTTTGGCGATCACTTTCATCGCGGTGTAAAATGGCACCGCAACGATCATCCCCATTATTCCCATTGTAAGGCCCGCGATGAGAATTATCAGAAAGATCTCGAGCGGATGCGAACGCACACTGGCTCCAAAGATCAATGGCTGGTTGATGAAATTGTCGATCAGCTGGCAAATTATATACCCGGACATCACATAGATCAACTGCGGAAGGATTATCGTAGAGAAATCGGCTCCCAGGTTGCTGGAGATCACAAAAAGTGAAACCAGGATCCCGGCAATGATCGGCCCCAGGTAGGGAATGATGTTCAGAAAAGCGCAAATAAAGGCTATCGCAATTGGATTATCGATTTCGAAAATGGAAAGCAGGATGCTGTACAGCACAAATAGTACCGTGATCTGCATCGTTAATCCCACGAAATAACGGGAAAGCAGGATCTTGATCTTATTAAAAACCCTTTGGAATTTATCTTCATGCCCCTGGTTAGCAAATACCAGGATACTGTTGAGCATTAATTTACTATCCTTCAGAAAGAAAAAGGAAATGAAAATGATCGAAAACACCCCGATGACCAGCGCTCCTAAAATTCCGAAAAAGTTATTAAGATAAGCGGGAATTGTAGTCAGATCAAAATTCCGGGCGAATTCAGTTTGTTTGATCCCTTCAATAATGTCTATTTCATCCACTCCCAGGTAATTGTTGATCTGGGTGTTGAGTTCATTAAGGTCGCGGGTAAAAGCGTCCATATCTATCTGGCCCAGGTTCTTGCTTTGTTCCACCACGATAGGTATGAAAATGGTGATCAATCCAATAAACATGGAAATCACCAGCAGCAACACCATCACCACGGCGATCTTGTTAGGGAGCCGTAATCTGTTCCGTAGAAAGATAACCACCGGGCGCCCCACCAGGGAAATGACTCCGGCAATGGCGATATAGATCAGGACAGATTGTATCTCGTAGAGGAAATACAGTAAAAATGCCACTCCCACCAAAATACCAATGGCGCGTAAAATTCCGTAGGATAATTCTTTTGCGTTCACGAAGTAAATATATTATTTCTCATTTAACCGGCTGCAGGCTTTTTGTGATTTCGAACAAGGCTATTCCGGCAGCCTGAGCCACGTTCATGCTGCTGTTTTTCCCAAACATGGTAATATGAACCTTTTTATCGGCTGTTTTCAACACCTCTTCATCTACGCCTGAATTTTCATTTCCCAGTACAAGTGCAATTTTCTCAAATTGATCATACTTGATAGAATCAATAGCTAAACTCGCTTCGGAAATTTCCAGCGCCACCACCGTATATCCCGAAGAAGACAGTTCCCGGCTGGTGGACACAACATTTTCCCGTTGCTCAAAAGTGACATTTTGGATGGTAGCTCTGGCAGTCCTTCTCATTCTGTTACTGCTGAGATCGGAAAAGCTGGTGCCGCAAAAAATGATCTTTTCAATATTAAAAGCATCTGCAAGTCGAAATAAACTACCCACATTGGCCGGACTTGTAATGGAGTCGAGCACAAGGACAACAGGAAATCTTTTTTCCTCAAATGGAATGTTTTCGTGATCAAGCTGTATCAATTCTCAAAAACGTATTTGATGATGTTCGCGCCCATTTGAAGTGCTTTTAACCTAACTTCCGGCGGGTCGTTGTGCACTTGCTCATTTTCCCATCCATCTCCCAGGTCACTCTCGAAGGTAAACAACAGGATCAAACGATCTTTTTCAAAGATCCCAAATGCCTGAGGACGTTGCCGGTCGTGTTCATGGATCTTGGGCAAACCTTCAGGGAAATTATAAGCGGTATTGAAAATGGAGTGACTGGCAGGTAGTTCAACCAGTTCTTTTTCCGGAAAGACTTTTTTAAGCTCCCTTCTTATATACTCGTTCATTCCATAGTTGTCGTCAATGTGAAGAAAGCCTCCGCTCATTAAGTAGCTCCTCAGGTTTTCGACATCATCTTCAGTAAAAAAAACATTTCCGTGGCCGGTCATGTGAACAAAGGGATACTGAAAGATATCAGGGCTTCCCGCTTCCACGGTTTGGGGATCGGGATCTAT
>CAZNFK010000002.1:4565-19889 GCA_964572365.1 uncultured Flavobacteriaceae bacterium
TTTCTTTTGCGTCCTTGATCTCATCTGTTGAAAAATCACCCTCAGGCCCAATGAGAATGGTTACTTCAGATTTGTTTTTTAACCTTTTAGAGAGCAGGTTCTTCTCGGCATCCTGCTCGCAATGAGCAATGAATTTCTGGCCCCGGTGCTCCTTTATGATGAAATCTTTAAAAGGTATCGGTTCATTCAAGATCGGAAACCGGGTGTGTAGGGATTGCTTCAGCGCACTTTGCAAAACCCGTTCATAACGGTTTAATTTGACCACTTTTCTTTCACTATGATCGCAAATTACCGGGGTAATTTCATGAACCCCAATCTCGGTCGCTTTTTCAAGAAACCACTCAAACCGGTCGTTCATCTTGGTTGGCGCTACTGCCATGTGCAGGTGATAGGGCGCAGGAGGTTCTTTTTCAGATCTAATAATACGGGCGGTACAACTGTTTTGATTTGCCGCAATCAATTCGGTCACAAATAGCCATCCCTTCCCGTTGGTAAGATGTAGTTGATCGCCTTCTTTTTTCCTTAGTACCTTTACAATGTGCTTGCTTTCCTCGCGGGGAAAGACCACTTCTTTGTCTCCTTCAGACACTTCGGGATGGTAGAATAATTGCATAAAATTACATTTTGATGCGGGCTTTGGCTGTTACCCCCAGGTCTGCAAAATCGCCGGTTATGTACTTGTAATGGCCGGCAATGGCGATCATCGCGGCATTATCTGTCGTATACTCAAATTTGGGAATAAAGGTTTTCCACTGATATTTTTCTTCAGCCTCTTTCAGAGTCTTTCTTATCCCGCTGTTGGCCGAAACTCCGCCGCCGATCGCGATCTGCCGAATTCCTGTCTGCTTTACCGCTTTTTTCAGCTTATCCATCAAAATGTTGATGATGGTGTGCTGAATGGAGGCACAAATGTCTTCAATGTTTTCTGAAATGAACTCGGGATTTTCTTTTAACTCCTTCTGAATAAAATATAAAATGGAAGTTTTTAAACCACTAAAACTGAAGTCGAGGTTGCCCACCTTAGGTTTCGGAAATGGAAAAGTTTTGGGATTTCCCTTTTGCGCGTATTTATCGACCAAAGGTCCGCCGGGGTATGGAAGGCCCAGGATCTTCGCACTTTTATCGAAAGCCTCCCCCACAGCATCATCAAGAGTTTGACCAATTACTTCCATTTCAAAATAATTGGAAACCATCACGATCTGGGTATGCCCACCGCTAATAGTAAGGGCCAAAAAAGGAAAATCGGGTTTGTCAAATCCTTCTTCGTCTATAAAATGAGCCAGAATATGGGCCTGCATGTGGTTCACGTCGAGTAAAGGTATCCCGAGACCCAGGGCCATTGATTTCGCGAAAGATGTTCCAACCAACAGGGAGCCCATCAATCCGGGGCCTCTGGTAAAAGCTATTGCGGTAAGATCTTCTTTGGTTATACCAGCCCGGTCAAGAGCTTCATGTATCACCGGGACAATGTTCTGCTGGTGGGCCCGGGAGGCCAGTTCTGGCACTACTCCACCGTATTTTTGATGGATCTCCTGGGTAGCTACAACATTTGAAAGGATTTTGCCGTTGCAAAGAACAGCTGCGGCCGTATCATCACAGGAAGATTCAATGCCGAGAATATATATTTTTTGTGAAGCCATCTTTATGATTTAGGCCTGAAAATTGTTAATATTGTTCGCAAAGTTATAACATAAAAATCCTATCAAAAAATTCTGGAAAATACTGGGTAAAACAGTGGTCGCGCTGTTGCTTCTTTTTATCATTTTATTGATAGTATTTTCCATTCCCGCTGTCCAAACTTCGGTGGCGAGAAAGTTTACCAATTCTCTCAAAGAAAATAAGGATGTGGATATTACAATCGGCAAGGTAGGGATCACCTATGGAGGTCGTATGGATCTTAGAGATGTGCTTATTCGGGACCATCACGAAGACACTCTCATCTTTTCCGATAAAGTGACCACCTCGCTTACCAGTTTTTCCAGTCTTTTCCGAAATAATCCAATCCTTGGAAATACTACTGCAAGAAATCTTCAGTTTGATCTGAAAATTTACGAAGGAGAGAATCGCGATAACCTGAATGTCTTTCTGAATAAACTTAAATCTGAAAAAAAGAAAAAATCCTCTTCGTTCATCATGGCCATTAACGACCTGGAGGTGATCGACGGCAGTTTTAGCTATGTAAATGAAAACGCTGAAAATCCAGAGATCCTGGTGTTGAACGCACTTAATCTTAATGCCAGTGATTTTCTCCTGGATAATTCAGATATAAGTGTTGATGTACGTAAACTTTCAGGATTGGAAAAAAGAGGTTTGGAAATCGACTTTTTGAGTACCGATTTTTCCTATACCAGTGAAGCGATGACGCTGGGAGACCTGGAGATAAGAACTCCGCAGTCTAATGTTAAGGCTGATGTGGTTTTTGACACCCGCCAGGGCTTTTCTAATTTTGTCAATAGAGTACCCATAAAGGCTGATTTTAAAGAAGCTTCGGTTTCGACCAGCGATCTCAAACCGTTTTACGGCGAATTCGGGGAAGGACAAACTCTTAATTTTTCAACCCGGCTCGAAGGACAGTTAAATAATTTCATCCTTTCAGATTTTGAAATGGAAGGTCTTGACAGAACCCGGGTTACGGGAGAATTGGAGATCAGAAATGTAATGCCGGGATCTGAGGAAAATTTCTCTTTGCAAGGGGACATGGAGGAATTGGCCACAAACTATTATGATCTGGTCAACCTGTTGCCCGGAATCTTGCGAGAGAAACTTCCGAAAGAATTGGTGGAATTTGGAAATGTGCACCTGCACGGGGATGTTTTCGTGTCGGCGAATTCTCTAAAAGTAGATGGAGATGTATTTTCCCAATTGGGCACTGCCGTTGTTGACCTGGAAATGGAAGATTACAGTCAAACAGAGAATGCTACTTATTCGGGTAACCTGGAAGTGAAAAATTTTAATCTGGGAAAACTCATTGAAGTGAAAAAATTAGGAACCACTTCATTTAATATAAGCTTCAGCGGTAAAGGTTTGTCTGCCGAGTCCCTCAACTCCCAGGTTAGGGGGAGGATCTCCAGGCTGGTATACCAGGGTTATGCTTATAATAATATCAGGCTAAGGGGAACTCTAAAAGCTCCGGTGTTTAACGGAAATCTTATTTCTCTTGATCCTAACCTCCAGATGGAATTCAACGGCCTAGTAGATTTTTCAGAAGAGACCAACGTATATGATTTTGAAGCCTCTATACCTTATGCCGATCTTGCCAGGTTAAATCTTGTAGAAAGGGATAGCGTTAGCATTTTCAAAGGTGATATCATCATGAATATGAGCGGTACCAACCTGAACAATATAGCGGGGAACATCCTTCTCCTTCATACTTCTTACGAAAATGAGAATGACCGTTATATATTTGATGATCTCAGTATTACCTCAAGTTTTGAAGGGCCCGTGCGTACCATTGTGATCAATTCTCCCGATGTTATAAATGGAAGTGTTGAAGGGGTCTTTGATATTACCGAAGTTCCCGCATTGGTAGAGAACGCTGTGGGAAGTTTATACACGAATTATCGTCCTAATAAGATCACGACAGATCAATATTTATCCTTCAATTTTGATATTTACAATAAGATCGTGGAGGTATTTTTTCCACAGATCACCCTGGCACCCAATACGTTTATCCGGGGAAGCGTAGAGTCTGACGAATCTGAATTCAGGCTGGCTTTTAAATCTCCAAAAATTGAGGCTTTCAATAACCTTTTTGACCAGGTGAACATCCAGGTGGATAATTCCAACCCGCTTTTCAATACCTTCATTGAAATAGACAGTGTGGCCACCGGAATTTATAGTATTTCAGATTTCAACCTTATTAATGTTACGCTTAACGATACTCTTTTTGTACGTTCAGAATTCAAAGGAGGCCCTAAAAATAATGATGAGTACAATCTCAACCTTTATCATACCATTAATGAGAAAAACAATTCGGTAGTAGGTTTGCAGCGTTCAGATATTAAATTCAAGGAAAGCGTTTGGCAGCTGAATGCTGAAAACAACAGGTCCAATCGGGTGATCTTCAATAAAGGTTTTCAAAATCTTCAGGTTGACTCCCTGGTGCTGAGCCATCAGAACGAAGAGATCAGGTTGACGGGAGAGATGAGAGATTCCACGTACAAGGACTTTAAAATGCAGTTTGAAAATGTGGACCTCTACAAGATAACTCCCGAGGTTGACAAACTGGCTATGGGAGGAGTCGTTAATGGAAATTTGAACCTGCTTCAGCAAAATGGGGCCTATTATCCTAATACCTCACTTACGGTAAGCGATCTCGTCGTGAACGATGTACTCCTCGGGAATCTGAACCTTGATGTAATGGGGAACAAGGATCTCAGTTTCTATAATGTGAATACCACTTTGCGCAACAAAGGGCTGGAATCTCTTTCGGCTATAGGTGAAATTGAGGTCAACGATGAAACCCCCACCATTAACCTTGATGTGGACCTTCGGAATTTCAATATTGCAGCCTTAAGTCCGATTGGTGGAGACGTGATCAATAATATTCGCGGGCTGGTTTCAGGCGATGCCGACGTTACCGGAAGCTATAAAAACCCCGACTTTACCGGAAGATTATTCTTGAAAAAGGCAGGTTTGAGCATACCCTATCTGGAAGTAGATTACTCTTTTGAGGATAACGCTGTTGTAAACCTTTCAGAACAGCAGTTTGAATTCGAGGACATCGAGATCACAGATACAAAATATAAAACTAAGGGAACCCTAGGCGGAACCATCTCTCACCAGAATTTCAAAAACTGGGTTTTGGGACTGAATTTATCTACCAACAGGTTGCTCGTTCTGGATACCGAACTGGAAGAGGAGTCCCTTTATTATGGAACAGCTTTTATGGGCGGTAATGCTTCTATTTATGGCCCAACTTCAGAACTTGTGATAGATGTGGTTGGTGCTACCCGCCGCGGAACAGTCTTTAAGATCCCAATTTCTGACACCGAAAGCATTGGAGACAATTCGTTTATTCATTTCCTGAGTCCCGAAGAGAAGGCTGCCCGACTGGCAGGCGAAGAAATAGAGATGGAGGAAGTGAAAGGTTTAGAGCTCAACTTTGATCTTGATGTGACCAATGACGCTTTGGTAGAACTTGATGTGGACGGAAGTATTTTGCGTGGTCGGGGAGCCGGAACCCTGTTGATCGAGATCAATACCCTAGGAAAGTTCAATATGTGGGGGGATTTCATTGCCACCACCGGGGAATATATTTTTAACTACGGGGCACTTCAAAAACGATTCGAGGTGCGCCCCGGCGGAAGTATCAACTGGAGTGGCAGTCCTTTACAGGCCGACCTTAACATGAGTGCGGTGTATGAGGCCCATGCAAATCCTGCAATAATCCTTGACAATCCCGGGGTTAGCCGAAGGATCCCCGTTGATGTGGTGATCAATCTGGAAGGAGAGCTGGTGCAACCGGATATCTCATTTGATCTGGAATATCCCAACGTCGCATCTGCCGTACGCTCTGAGCTTGAATACAAGATCGAGACCAGCGGGAATAGCGAAGCCCAGGCATTCTCCCTGCTTGCTTTGGGACAATTTTATACTCCCGATGTCTTTGGAGGGAATGCCGGAAGTGCCATTTTAGGAGGGGTTTTCCAAAGTGCTTCTTCAGGCTTGTTCAGCAGCCTGGTGGGAGAGGACGGCGGCGTGTTCGAAGTTGGTCTTAACTACGAACAGGGTTCAAGAACTCCCGAACAGACTACAGCCGACAGGTTTGGAGTAACCCTTTCAACCCAGATAAGTGAGCGGGTCCTAATAAACGGTCAGGTGGGAGTGCCGGTTGGTGGAGTTACAGAAACCGTGATCGTAGGTAATATAGAGATCGAATTTCTGCTTAACGAGGAAGGTAACCTAAGGGCGAAGATCTTTAACAGGGAGAACAACATCCAGTACCTTGGGGAAGAACTCGGTTTCACTCAAGGGATAGGTTTATCTTACCAGGTAGATTTTGACACCTTTAAGGAGCTCATCCGCAAGATCCTGGATAAGGAAATAGCTGCAGCCACAATAGAAGGGGAGGATGAAGAAAAAGAAACAGTTGAAAGTCTGGCACCCGATTATATTCGGTTCCCCGGCGAAGACAATTGATCCTTTTCTTTTTTATTTATGAAGGTTATTTTACAGCGATCATGCTGATCTCCACGTTGACGAATTTTGGGAGGTTTGCCACTTCTACCGTTTCTCTTGCAGGAGCTGTTTCCTCATCAAAATATTTAGAATAGACCGAATTTATTTCAGCGAAATTGTTCATGTCACTTATGAAAATGGAACTTTTAACCACATTTTCGAAATCCATTCCTGCAGCCTCCAAAACTGCCTTAAGGTTTCTCATAACCTGCTCGGTTTCATCTTGAATCCCGGTGAGCACCAATTCGCTGTTAACAGGATTGATTGCAATTTGACCTGAAATGTAAAGCGTATTTTCGGCTAAGACTGCCTGGTTGTAAGGCCCAATTGGTGCAGGTGCATTGTTGGTACGAATGATCTTTTTCATAATATGAAGTTTAGAGTTGCCTGTCGCGTTGTCTGCGTTTTTCATATTTGATGTCACGCAGCAAGGCAGATTTTATTCCGATAAAGAAATTCCATTGTTCGTAACGCCCGAAAGGAGTCCAGTTGAAGGTCATTCTCCAGCTTTTAAGATCCCGGGCAAAACGCAGCTGGGTATGGGTGAATCCCTGGTTCACAAAATCATAACCCGAGGAAGCTCCAACTGTCCACCGGGGAGAAAGTTCCACATCACCCGAGAACATTAGGGAATGCGAAGAAATTTCGTTCTGGCGTGCCGTATTAGAGTAGTTCATGGAATAAGCCAGTCTCAGGTCCCAGGGAATGTCAAAGTTGTACCAGGCATTTTCAGGACCTTCTTCTTCAGCTACATCTTCTTCCTGTTCATCATAAAAAGTACCGTCCATTTCCATGCCTTTACCAAAAAGATCATCGGGACGGCCTCCGTTCCTGAAGGTTTCATTAGACAAGCGGTTAGTATTTTCTTTTCCTCCCGTAAAATCCTTACTGGAGAAGGAATATCCAAAACTCACGTTGGCATTGGTCATCCTGAAAAGGCTTCCACCATTATTGATGTTGAGTTTATCGATCCTTCGGTTGTCATTGTTAAGAGCGTAGATATCGAGGTTGGTTCCGAAGTTGACATCCAGTTTCTGCTGAATGATAGGAAGGGTTCCACGAATGCTGATAGGAGAAAGCTTTAAAGAATCTCCCGCCAGGTTATAGGAAGTACTAACATTAAGGTTGTTAAGCAATTTGACCTTCCTCGGTTCAGCGCCCACCGAATCTTTAACCTTGGCTTCAAAAGTGTTGCTGAGGGATAAGCCAATGGAACTTGAAAAATTCTTTCCGGGAGGCCCGTAAAGAGTGCCCTGGAACCTGGAGTACTCCACTTCTCTTTCTTCCCGGCCGGCAGTTTCAGGAATAAGATAGGAATCATAGTAATAATCAAACCCCGGATTGATATTATAACTTATACTTGGACGCATCACGTGTCTTATGGCCTGATATTTACTGTCTGGGCTGAAATTTACTGTACCATAGATCGTTGTCCCAATACTGGTGTTGAAATTATAGGTTCTAAAGGAGTCAAATCCCGAAACGGTATCGATCACTTCCCGCTGAAGTTCTTCATCAAAAGATCTATCAAAGGTCTTAAAAACCCAGTTTTCGGTATAATTTCCCCCGGCGCTTACGCTCAGGTAATTAAACAACTTGAAGTTGGTGGTAAGAGGTACCGTATGTTGAGCGCCCATCACCGCATTTTCAAACATTTCGGGCTTAAAGAATAGCGAATCTGTCGTGGTGAACCGGTTTTCTCCTCTAAAATTATACTGGAAGTTAATGTTCTCAATAATGCCTTTTTTGGCTCCTATTTTGGGTTCAAAAGGATAGATCCTCGCCACACTTGCCTGGATGGTGGGCAGGGTCATGTTTATTTGCTGGGTATTGGTGTTCTGGCTGTGAGTGGCCGTAATACTCAGGTTCACCTGGGGTTCTATAGGAAAGGTCTTTGAGTAAGAGACCGAAGAGCTCAGGGTATTGGTTAACCGGCTACCAGAGTTGCTCTGGTTGGTGGAGGCCTGGTAATAGTCACTGCTTCCCAGGTTAACCGAAGCCGAAAATCTTGAGGTAGGATTGGCTTTTTGATCCTGAGTGTGGTACCATCTCAGGTTATAGATGGAACCTTCAGAATAATCTGGGAAACCAATTTCACTATTGATGAGTTTCTCATATCGGAAACTCAAATTTCCCCTGAACCGGTATCTCAGTGCGTAAGAGGATTCCAGCCGCAAACCATAACTCCCGTTAGTATAATAATCTCCAAGAGTTGTGAGGTCTACGTAATCACTGATGGCGAAATAATATCCTCCATTCTGTAAATAATATCCGCGGTTGTTATCTTCCCCGAAAGAAGGAATGATAAAGCCAGAAGTTTCTTCATCTGTCATAGGGAAATAGCCAAACGGCAGCCCCAAAGGAGTAGGGACATCTGCGATGTACATATTCACCAGTCCCGAAACGATCTTTTTATCGGGAACAAATTTGATCCTGCGGGCATAGAAATAGTAGTCGGGGTTCTCTTCATCTTCAGAAGTCGTAAATTTCACGTTCTTCATATAAAAGACAGAGTCATTCTCCCTTTTTGTAACCTCCCCAAAAACCTTGAATTCGCCTTGTTCTGTCCGGGAATTGAAAACCAGGGCTTTTTCGGTATCGAAATTAAATCTTATGGAATCTGGCCGTACCACGCTTTGTGCCTGGGTAAAGACAGGTTTTTGCGAATAAGTACCTGTAGAATCAGGGATGCCGTAAGCGTAGACCTCGTTCTTCTCATTATCCAGGATGATCTTTCCCGCGGTGATATGAATGTCTCCATAGGTGACTTCTGCCTCATCATAGAGATAAAGCCTATTTTCCCGCGGACTCAATCGCATATAATCTTTGGCAGTATACACTACCTGGTCGGTAAGCATTTGATTCGCCGGTTTGACAGAATCCTGGGGTGTGGTGTTCAAAACAGGAACAGGAGCTTCTATCTGGATCGAATCCTGCAGGGGCGCCACCGTATCACGTTCAGCGGGAATGCGAATACCTTCTTTTGTCTTGATCTCCTGTGCAGCAATTTGAGGGAGATTGCACAGTAAAAAAATACTGCAGGAAAGTATGTGAAGTATATTTGTTCGCAATGCTAGATGTGCTATTTTTGTGAGTGTGGCTTGTTTTTTGAAGTTTCAAAATTACATATATTTTTTAAGCTACCTTTTCGGTTTATCAAAAAATAAAATAACCACCTATTTGAATCGTTATAGCCATATGAGAACGAACCTTATTGCCCTTTTAGTTTTTATTTTTTCAAGTTTTATTTCTTCGGAAGCATTCGCTTCAGAATGTGAGCCTCCTAAAGAAAGGTTTGTAGTGGTCCTTGACGCAGGCCATGGAGGGCAGGACCCCGGAAACAGGGGGAACGGGTATTTTGAAAAGGATATCGCCCTGAACATCGTTTTGAGTATTGGTGCCGAGTTGGAAAAATTGCCAGATGTAAAAGTCATCTACACCAGAAAGACCGATGTTTTTGTCACTTTGGCCGGGCGGGCAGAGATCGCTAATGAGGCCGAAGCCGATCTCTTTATTTCGGTTCACTGTAATGCTCATAGTTCACAGGCTTCAGGAACCGAAACCTTTGTTCTGGGACTTCACCGGAACGAGGACAACCTGAAGGTTGCCATGCGGGAGAACCAGGTGATCTACCTGGAGGAGGATTATGAGGTAACCTACGACGGGTTCAATCCAGATTCTCCCGAGTCTTATATAGGACTCACTTTAATGCAGGAAGAGTATCTTGATCAAAGTATCCTGCTGGCCGATTTTATTCAGAAAAAATTCACCCACGATCTGCAGCGTGTTAACAGGGGGGTAAAACAGGCAGGTTTCCTGGTGCTTAGGCAAACCTATATGCCCAGTGTACTTATAGAAACAGGATTTTTGACCAACAGGGGAGAGGGAGCCTACCTTAACAGCCGTTCGGGCCAGGATAAAATGTCCTCCGCGATCGTGAAGGCCGTGAAAGATTATAAGAATAGTATTAATTTAGAGATTTTAGAAGGCCTGGCCGAAGAACCACCTATTAAAGTTGATCCCAAGGTTGCTTCTAAACCTTCAGAGGAATATAAGGACGTAACTTTTAGAATTCAGCTGGCGGCCACAGGCAAAAAGATCGATCCCACACCGCGCAATTTTAAAGGCCTGACAGATGTTTTTAGAAACAAGGAAGGAAAACTTTACAAATATTATTACGGTGCGACTTCAAGTTATGTGCAGATCAAGGAGCTGCATGAGCACGCCAAAAAGAAGGGATATAGCACCAGTTACATTGTTGCATTTCGCGATGATGATAAGATCAGCGTGAATGAAGCGTTAAAAACAAAGGTGAAATAAAGGAACATTTCTATATTTATTTTTAAATTTGTGCTTCATCAAAAAAGATCTTTGTGAAATATACTAAAGAGGTTAAAACCGCTCTCCTTGCCCTTGTGGCCATTCTTCTCTTTATTTTTGGATATAGCTTTTTGAAAGGAAAGAACTGGTTTGATTCCAGCAGGACCTTCTATGCCGTTTACAATGATGTTGAAGGGCTTACTCCTTCTTCGCCGGTTACAATAAATGGACTGGAAGTAGGTAATGTCACAAGTATTGGTTTTCTGGATAACTCCGGAAGGCTCGTGGTTACCTTTACGGTAGATAACGAATTTCCTTTTTCTAAGAACAGTGTGGCCCAGATCTATGGTGGCGGATTGATCGGCGGAAAATCTGTGGCTATCCTGCCCGAGTATGAGCAGGGCAATATGGCAAAATCTGGTGATACTCTTGAAAGTGCCATAGAAGAAGGCCTTCTTGAACTGGTCAATGAAAGACTGACCCCGCTTCAGGAAAAGGTTGAAAAGGTGATCGTAAGCACAGATTCTCTTGTAAATGCCTTTAACCAGGTGCTAAATGAAGAGACCCGAAAAGATCTGAAGAACAGTATTGACAATCTTTCCCTTACCGTCGCGTCCCTTAAGAGTACTGCTAAGACTGCAGATGCTATTCTATCTGAGAATTCTCCTAAGCTGAATCGTACCTTCACTAATCTTGAGGAAATGACGACAAATCTTAATAATTTTTCTGACACGCTATCACAGGTAGATCTGAAAAAGATGTCCAATGACCTTGAAACATCCATCGCGAATTTTGAAGATTTCACGAATAAGCTGAATAGTGGTGATGGAACTGCAGCGAAGCTCATTAATGATCCTTCAGTTTATAACAACCTTGAAAGAGCTACCAACCAGTTGGATGAATTGCTCCAGGATGTTAAACTGAATCCGAAGCGATATGTACATTTCTCCATCTTCGGAAAGAACCCCGGCCCGTATTCGCCTCCAAAAGACTCTTTAAAATAACCAACCAACTCAACCAACCATGCAAATTGTTGCACAGATCGCCTTCATCCTAGCTTTCGCTATTGGGATAGGCATTTTTATTCGCAATGTTCGGAGAATGATCCGAAACATCAAACTGGGAAGAGAAATAGATAGAAATGACCATCCCGGCATTCGCTGGAAAAAAATGGCCAAGATCGCATTGGGCCAGTATAAAATGGTGAGACGTCCGGTTTCGGGTATTGTCCATATTATTGTATATCTTGGATTTATAATCATCAATATTGAGGTGCTGGAGATCATAATAGATGGTATCTTCGGAACCCATAGGGTCTTTGCTGGTGGCGGTGCCGCGTATGATTTTCTTATTGCCTCCTTTGAAATACTGGCGCTGCTGGTACTGGTAGGGGTTATAATTTTTTGGGTAAGACGTAATATTCTTCACGTATACAGGTTCATGGCACGCGAGATGACCAGCTGGCCTAAGAACGATGCTAATTACATTTTGTATTTTGAAATGGTACTCATGACGTTGTTCCTTGTGATGAACGCTGCAGACCATCAATTGCAGATCAATGGCGCGCCACATTATGTTGAAGCAGGAGCCTTTCCTGTAAGCAGCATACTTCTTCCACTTTTAGATGGTTTGAGCAATTCTACGCTCATTTTCATCGAAAGAGCTGCGTGGTGGTTGCATATTTTGGGAATACTGTTCTTCCTTAACTATCTGTATTATTCCAAGCATTTACATATCCTCCTGGCTTTTCCGAACGTATATTTTTCAAAGATCCGTCCAAAGGGAGAATTTGATAACATTGATGCGGTGACCAAAGAGGTGCAGTTGATGATGGATCCCGATGCCGATCCTTTTGCTGCCCCTGCAGAACCTGAGGGAGAAGCAGAAGGCGAGCCAGAAAAATTCGGAGCTTCAGATGTATTCGATCTAAACCGGGTGCAGCTGCTCAATGCCTATACCTGTACCGAATGTGGAAGATGTACTTCGGAATGTCCCGCCAACAATACAGGAAAACTTCTTTCTCCAAGGAAGATCATGATGGATACCCGCGACAGGCTTGAAGAAGTAGGGGAGAACATCAACAAGAATGGATCTTTCCAGGATGATGGCAAGCAGTTGCTGGATGATTACATTCTTCGCGAGGAAATATGGGCCTGTACCACCTGCAACATGTGCGTGGAAGCTTGTCCTGTAGGCATCGATCCTATGTCGATCATTGTGGAAATGAGAAGATATCTCATGATGGAACAAAGTGCAGGTCCTGCCGACCTGAACAATGCTTTGAGCAATATTGAAAATAATGGTGCTCCCTGGCCTTATAACCAGATGGACCGACTAAACTGGGCCAACGAAAATTAGCCCGGGAAATAAATTCAGAAATGAAAGCCACTGGCTTTTTAAAAATTTAAATAATGGCTGAAAATATAAAAGTGCCAACCATGGCCGAATATATGGCAGAAGGCAAAAAACCTGAAGTTTTATTTTGGGTTGGATGCTCCGGAAGTTTTGATGACCGGGCCAAAAAGATCACTAAAGCTTTTGTTCGCCTTCTTAATAAAGCGAATGTGGATTTTGCCGTTTTGGGAACAGAAGAAAGCTGTACCGGAGATCCTGCCAAAAGAGCTGGGAACGAATTCCTTTACCAGATGCAGGCCGCCGGGAATATTGAGGTTTTAAATGGGTATGAGATAAAGAAGATCGTCACTACCTGCCCTCACTGTTTCAACATCATTAAGAATGAATATCCCGGTCTTGGGGGTAATTATGAAGTGATGCACCACACTACCTTTTTAAAGGCCTTACTGGATGAAGGCAGGCTTACGGTAGAAGGTGGAAAATTTAAGGGAAAAAGGATCACTTTTCACGATCCATGTTACCTCGGCCGTGGGAATGATATCTATGAGGCTCCGCGTGACCTGTTAAGGAAGCTGGAAGTGGAGTTGATAGAAATGAAGCGCTGTAAGAAGAACGCTATGTGCTGCGGTGCAGGTGGCGCTCAAATGTTCAAAGAACCCGAACCCGGGAAAGAAGATGTGAACGTGGCCCGTACCGAGCAGGCCATGGAGGTGAAGCCCGATATGATCGCGGCTGGATGTCCTTTCTGTAATACAATGTTGACAGATGGAGTTAAGGCAAAAGAAAAAGAAGGTGATATAGCGGTGATGGATATTGCCGAAATGATCGCCAATGCCGAAGACCTATAAATGACATTTTTGAATACCAATGAAGAAGGCTGATAAATTTGATTTTTCAGCCTTTTTTTATTTCAACCTAAGCTGCTCTTCTTCTTTGAGTTCATTTCTCACCAGGAGCACAATATCTTCGTCTGTAAGGCCTTCTTCGATATAATCTCCCTGTTTTCCTTGCAGGTAAGCATATTCTTCAATGTTGGTAGGATAGAGGGGCTGTTTTCTCTTTCCGGAATTCTTTTCACTATAACCTTTTAGGTATGCAACTACAAGTTCATCGTCTTCTACCTGCAGGTGCTTTTGTTCCTTATACTGCTTTAATAATTCCAGTCCTTTTCTCACTCCCTGAAAAAGCATTTCAGAATGTGCTTTTCCACCCCCGCAATAATGAGGTTCTACGTAATAGATATGAATGGGTGCCGTGAGGGTATAAAAATAGGATTCCACGAGGTTTGTCTGCTCATCCCAAATGCAGCCCACTTCAACATGGATGCCGTGTTCTTCGCGTAGCCAGTCCCGGATATGATATAAGTCTACATCAGCTCCCGAAAAGCCTAATTTCCGGGCAGCTTCTGTCAAATGTGTTGGAAGGTTTGTCATATCACAAATTTAATAGTTAAGCTTCCGGAGATTTTATGATTTCTGTCATCTTTGAAAAATAAAATCCCTTCAGGTAAATCCCTTAAAAATAGCGACTTAAATAGGGCAATTCTTCTCCAAATTTCCTTTCTAACTTTAACGCGTTCCAGTTTGAACAAAGCTGTAAATCAGTTATTTTTGTGAAAATTAAAATCCACTTTAATGTTTGTCCCATTTGAAAACCTTCCGGATAGCTCCCGAGTATGGATCTATCAGGCCAACCGCTCTTTTACTGATCAAGAGCAGCAGGAAATTCAGCAAAAACTTGAAAAATTCATAGAAGAATGGACCGCTCATGGAGCCGATCTTAAAGCTTCTTATGAAATGCGATATAAAAGGTTTATCATTCTTGGTCTTGATCAGGAAATGAACATGGCTACAGGTTGTTCTATAGATGCTTCGGTAAAGTTCATTCAGGAGCTTGAAAAAGAATACGGGGTCGATCTTTTAGACAAGATGAACGTATCTTATAAACAAGGAGATTTTGTAGCGTATAAAACATTGACAGATTTCCGGAAAATGGCAAAAGATCGGGCTGTTTCTCCCAAAACCATAGTTTTCAATAATCTCGTAAATAATAAAGCCGAATACCTTTCAGACTGGGAAGTGCCTGCCTCTGAAAGCTGGCATAAACGTTTTCTCAATTAATGACCTTGAAAAAAAGCTCCCTTTTCTGCCTTTTTATAGTATCCATTTTTTTTCTTCAGAATTCTTTTTCACAGAGTAGACCGCTCATCGCAGAAGATCATGAACTGCAACGAAAATGGGTGGACAGTATCTATGACCAGATGACCCTGAACGAGAAAGTGGGGCAGTTGTTCATTATAGATGTTTTTTCCAGCGGCTCATCCCGGGAAATAGATAAGGTGAAAGAACTTATCAAAGAAGAAAAGGTTGGTGGCGTGATCTTTTCCAAAGGTGGTCCCCAGAGACAGGCAAAGCTCACCAATGAATTTCAGGAGCTTTCAAAAACTCCTTTGTTGATTAGTATGGATGC
>CAZNFK010000002.1:19989-27125 GCA_964572365.1 uncultured Flavobacteriaceae bacterium
AAAACACTTCCTACTATAGATTTCTCCAGGAACCGCATCTACCGTGAAGAATTATATCCATACATGGCGCTCATGGATGAAGGTCTTAGCAGTGTAATGGTGGCCCATCTGAATGTTCCAAGCCTGGAAGAGAGATCGAATTTTCCATCTTCGCTCTCACATGAAATTGTGACCGGCATTCTTAAGGAACAACTCGAATTTAACGGGCTGGTGATCACCGATGCTTTAAACATGCGCGGAGTGGCCGATTTTGATGAGCCGGGAGAGATCGACCTGGCTGCTTTTTTGGCTGGTAACGATATCCTGTTGATGTCTGAAGATGTTCCCAGGGCTAAAGAAAAAATATTAAAAGCATATAATGATGGACTGATCACCGAAGAACGTTTAAAGCATTCGGTTAGGAAAATTTTGTTCGCCAAGTACAAGGCAGGCTTACATGACTATCAACCGGTAGATACCGCATATTTGTATGAGGAGCTCAACAGCATCAAAAATGATATTCTGTCGCATAAACTTTATGAAAATGCGATGACGATTATCAAGAATGACAGGAGTATTGTTCCGGTGCGAGATCTGGAACGAACGAGGATCGCTTATGTGCATTTTGGAGATGCCGATGGTGATGCTTTTTATGACCAGTTGAATCGTTATGCTCAGGTAGATTCTGTTTCTGCCGAGAACCTGAATGAACTTCTCGAAGAACTTGAAAGTTACAACCTGGTGGTAGTTGGTTATCATCAATCAAATGATTCTCCCTGGAGTGGATACAAATTAGATGAGAAGCAACAGGCCTGGTTATATGAAATTGCCCGAAAGAACAGGGTAATTTTAAATATTTTCACCAGACCATATGCGTTGCTGGACCTCAAGACCACCGGTAATTTTGAAGCTATTCAGATAGCTTATCAAAACAGCAATTTAGCCCAGCAAAAGGCCGCCCAGGTGCTTTTTGGCGCTATTGAAGCCAAAGGAAAGCTTCCGGTGAGTGCAGGCAGGGAATTTCCTGCCGGTACTGGTTATAAGACAAGGGATCTCAACAGGCTTTCCTATGGACCTCCCGAAAGCGTGGGAATGAATTCTTATAAATTGAAAAAGATCGATTCCCTGGTTCAGGCTGTTGTAGATCAGCAGATGGCTCCCGGCGTCCAGGTGCTGGTAGCGCGTAAAGGCAAAGTGGTCTATGAGAACAATGCCGGTTATCATACTTATGAAAAAGAAATTCCGGTGAAAGCTTCAGATGTTTATGATCTTGCTTCTCTAACTAAGATCCTTGCTACTCTACCGCTTATCATGGAGCTTGTAGAGAAGAATGAGCTTGATCTCACCACGAACCTTGGAGAGATGTTCCCAAGCTTCCGTGGAACCGATAAAGCCGATATTACCCTTTTGCAGATGCTGTCGCATTATGCCCGTTTCAAGTCATGGATCCCGTTTTACGCCATTACCAAAGAAGCTGAAACCGGTCGTACCGACAAGAGGTATATCAGGGATAAGGAATTTCCCGGGTACAACACGAAGATCGCAGAAGGAATGTATGTGCGTAATGACATTAGGGATTCTATAGTAAAAGTGATCAGGAAAAGTGAACTCAATAAAAAAAGGGAATATCAATACAGCGATCTTCCGTATTACCTCTTAAAGGCTTATTTGGAAGACATTTACGGCACCTCTTTGGATTACCTTACCCAAGACCATTTTTATAAACCTTTGGGAGCCAATAACACCACTTATTTGCCGCTGAATAAATTTCCGAGGGAAAAGATCATCCCTACGGAAAATGATAATTTTTGGAGAAAACAACTGCTTCACGGCTATGTTCATGATGAAGGTGCGGCCATGCTGGGAGGAATTGGGGGGCAGGCCGGTTTATTTTCCAATGCCAATGATGTGGCCAAGATCATGCAGATGTATTTGAACGGCGGGGAATATGGCGGTAAAAAGTATCTTGACCAGGAAACCATAGACAAGTTTAACACCTGCTATTACTGTGAAGATGAAGTGAGAAGAGGGGTTGGCTTTGATAAACCGCAGCTGCAGGAAGCAGGTCCAACCTGTGGTTGTGTATCCATGACAAGCTTCGGCCATAGCGGATTTACAGGAACTTTAACCTGGGCAGACCCTCATGAAGAAATAGTTTACGTATTTTTATCGAATCGAATCCATCCCTCTTCCGAAGATAAAAGATTGATAAGGGAAGGTATACGAACCAAGATACAGGAAGTTATTTACGAAGCTATAGAGCGCTAATAGATGAAGATCGCTATTGTTTGTTACCCCACTTTTGGGGGGAGTGGCGTGGTTGCCACAGAACTGGGGATGGCCCTTTCAAAAAGAGGTCATGAGATACATTTTATCACCTATAAACAGCCGGTAAGGCTGGAACAACTATCGGGAAATATCCATTTTCACGAGGTGAATGTGCCCGAATATCCATTGTTTCACTATCAGCCGTATGAGTTGGCCCTGAGCAGCAAGCTGGTTGATATGGTCAAACTGCATAAGATAGAGATGCTGCATGTTCATTATGCCATTCCTCATGCTTATGCCGGTTATATGGCGAAAAAAATGCTTGAGGAGGAAGGGATCTTTCTGCCAATGATGACCACCCTTCACGGTACAGATATTACCCTGGTTGGGAACCATCCGTTTTATAAGCCCGCAGTTACTTTTAGTATCAATAACAGTGATGTGGTGACTTCGGTTTCTCAAAGTCTGAAAGCCGATACCATGCGCCTGTTTAAGCTTCGCAAGAGGATCGAAGTAGTTCCGAACTTTATCGATACTTCAAAATATACCTACTCCTTCAGCAACTGCCAACGCTCCATGCTGGCCACCGGTGATGAAAAGATCATTACTCACGTCAGTAATTTCAGGAAAGTAAAGCGCATTGATGATGTGATCATGATCTTTTACAAGATCCAGAAAAAGGTAAAATCCAAACTCGTTATGGTAGGGCAGGGGCCCGAACGGGAAATGGCCGAAGAACTGGTTGCAGAGCTTGGAATTGAAGATAAGGTCCTGTTTTTAGGAGAATCACACGAGATCGATAAGGTGCTAAGCTTCTCTGACCTTTTCCTGCTGCCATCAGAAATTGAAAGTTTTGGACTGGCTGCCCTTGAGGCTATGGTCAATGGCGTGCCGGTGATTTCCACAAATACCGGGGGCCTTCCCGAGGTCAATAAACAGGCTTTTTCAGGATTTTTAAGTGAAGTAGGGGATATTGAGGAAATGGGCGAGAATGCAATAAATATTCTCAAGGATGAAGAGACCCTTAAAAGATTTAAGGAAAACGCGAGGAACCAGGCCAGTATCTTTGATATTGATGTGGTAGTCCCTTTGTATGAGAATCTTTACAAGAAAGCTTTAGCAGAAATGCAGGAACAAAAAAAGGCTGCCAAAAAGGTATTTTAGGCAGCCTTTAAAAGAATATTCTGAAAAACTAGAATTGATATCGTGCTCCAAGAGCGATATCGAATCCTAAGTCATCATTATAGTCATTAAATCCTATTTCTGGTCTAAAATCCAGAGAGAGCAACAATGGGAAGTCAAAATCGTATTCAATTCCTACGTCACCTGCGATAAGCGCAAAGAATTCGCTGTCTCCGTTTTCAATATCTACAGATCCAATTCCTCCACCTGCACCAACATACCAATTAAATCCGCCTTCAATATTCCATACCCATTGATATAACCCGGTAAGTCTAAAGGCGTCATAACTGTTTCCGCTTCTCCATCCCAAGTCTAACTCTAATCGGTTGTTTTCAGTAAGACCATGTTGGTAGGAAATCTCGGTTCCAAAACCATCATTGTCTCCCAAACGTAGTCCGAGAGCGTGATCAGCAATGCTTTGAGCTTGTGAACTCAGACCAAAACCAAATACACAAATACCCAATAAAATCAATTTTTTCATATGTTCTCTTTTAATTAGTTTTACGCAAAAATAGATTTTCTGCGACACAGCAAGATAAGTATTTTCCCAATATAGTGTTAAAACCTTTCGGGTTATTGATGGATAGGCTGATAACTAATTGATTAATTGAAAAAATGAATAAAAAGATAGAAGGCCTCGAAACGTCCTTGGAAGGGGAATTGTATCAAGACTCTTTATGGCGCAGCATCTACGCGACAGATGCCTCTGTCTACAGGAATTTACCCCTTGCTGTCGCTTATCCAAAAAGTGACAGTGATCTTAAAAAGCTGATTCGGTTTGCGTCAATATACCATACTTCCCTTATTCCGCGTACGGCAGGTACCTCCCTTGCCGGCCAGTGTGTGGGAGAGGGCATAGTGGTAGATGTCTCGAAATATTTTAACCACATAATTGAGGTCAATGAGCAGGAAAAGACCGTGAGGGTTCAGCCGGGAGTCATAAGGGACGACCTTAACAGGTTTCTCGAACCCTACGGATTATTTTTCGGTCCCAACACCTCTACCTCCAACAGGTGTATGATTGGAGGGATGGTTGGGAATAACTCCAGCGGAACCACCTCGATCAAATATGGGGTGACACGGGATAAGGTGCTGGAGCTTAAAGTGCTGCTTGCCGATGGCTCTGAAGCCGTATTTTCTGAAGTTTCTTCGGAAGAATTTCACCGGAAAATGAAACTGGATTCCATGGAAGGGGATATCTATCGGAAGTTGTATGAAGAGCTAAAACCTGAAAGTGTTCAGAAACGAATAATCGATGGATTCCCAAAAGCAGAAATTCATCGCCGCAATACTGGTTATGCCGTGGACAGTCTTATCGAAACCGAAGTTTTTTCGGGATCTTCTAAAAAGCTTAATATAGCCGAACTTCTTTGCGGCAGTGAGGGCACACTGGCCTTTACCACCGAGATCACTCTGCAACTTGATCCCATACCCCCAAAAAATGCGGTGATGATCGCCGCTCATTTTGATTCGGTTGAAAAATGTTTGCAGGCAGTTGTCCCTGCCATGCAACATTCACTTTTTACCTGCGAAATGATGGATAAGGTAATACTCGATTGTACCAAGAACAGTATTAAATACCGGGAGAACAGGTTTTTTATTGAAGGAGACCCGGCGGCCATTCTTATGCTGGAGCTGCGTGCCGAGGAAGAAACCGAATTGCTCGACCTAACCGCCGCATTGATCAAGACCCTTACAGATTCGGGCCTTGCCTATGCTTTACCGGTGCTGCGAAATGACACCATTGACCTGGCCCTGGAATTAAGAAAAGCCGGATTGGGGCTTCTCGGAAATATCGTTGGGGACAGGAAAGCGGTTGCCTGTATTGAAGACACGGCAGTGGCTGTAGAAGATCTTGCCCAATATATCAATGAATTTTCTGCCCTGATGAAAGAATATGGGCAGGATGCGGTTTACTACGCCCATGCCGGGGCAGGAGAACTGCATTTAAGGCCCATTTTGAACCTCAAAAAAGAGGAAGATGTAAGACTTTTTAGAAAAATAACCGAAGATGTTGCGGCGCTGGTAAAGAAATACGGTGGTTCCATGAGTGGGGAGCACGGCGATGGAAGGGTGCGGGCAGAATTCATCGAATTCATGATAGGTACCGAGAATTACCTCCTGCTTAAAAAGGTGAAGAATATATTTGATCCCCAACATATATTTAATCCCGGGAAGATCATTGATGCACCCCCAATGGATGAAGATCTGCGTTACCGGCCGGGAAGAAAGGAACCCAAAATAGAAACCCTAATGGATTTCTCAGATTCCCTCGGAATTCTTAGGGGTGCCGAAAACTGTAACGGCAGCGGGGACTGCAGGAAACCTGCCGAAGCCGGAGGCACCATGTGTCCCAGTTATCGTGCCACCCGCAACGAGAAAGATACCACCCGGGCTCGGGCGAATGCACTTCGGGAATTTTTGACCAATTCAGAAAAGAAGAACAGGTTTGATCATCACGAATTAAAGGAGGTGCTTGAGCTATGCATCAGTTGTAAAGGATGTAAGAGCGAATGCCCCTCAAATGTGGACATGGCGGCTTACAAAGCAGAATTCCAGTACCAGTATCAAAAAGAGAACGGCAGCTCTCTAAGGAGCAAAGCCTTTGCTTACAATACACGTTTCAACGAACTGGCAGCGCATTTTCCGCATGTTTCTAATGCGGTTTTCAAGAACCGGTTAACCGCCGGCCTTCTTAAGAAGGTGCTCCAAATTGCCCCCGAAAGAAAAATGCCTTTGATCGCTTCGGAAACTGTACATGCCTATTACAGGAAAAATAAGATAAAGTCTGGGAATCCGATCAAAAAGGTATATCTGTTCAACGATGAGTTCACCAATTATCTCGATGCTGAAGTCGGGAAGGCTGCTATGAAGTTACTGCGTGGTCTCAATTATGAGGTAGAGATCGTAAGACACTCCGAAAGCGGACGAAGCTTTATCTCTAAAGGTTTTTTGGAGGAGGCAAAAAAAGTGGCTAATGAGAATGTGACTATTTTCAGCGATATTATTTCTGAAAATACCCCTTTGTTGGGACTGGAACCTTCAGCTATTCTTACGTTCCGGGATGAATACCTGAGGCTGGCAAATGATAAAGGGAAAGCTGAAAAACTTTCCAAAAATGTGTTTCTCCTGGAAGAATTTTTTAAAAAGGAGATCCTTGCCGGAAATATCTCTGCTTCATCCTTTACTTCAGAAAAGAAAAAGATCAAGTTGCACGGGCATTGCCATCAAAAAGCACTGTCGGGAGTGGAAAGTACTTTTTTCATGCTCAACCTTCCGGAGAATTTTGAGGTGACAATAATTCCTTCGGGTTGTTGCGGAATGGCTGGTTCTTTTGGGTATGAGAAAGAGCATTATGAGGTGAGTATGCAGATTGGCGAACAAACGTTATTTCCGGCAGTTCGAAAAGCTTCCGAAGAAATAGTTATCGCGGCGCCAGGAACCAGTTGCCGTCACCAGATCCTGGACGGTACCGGGAAAAAGGCTCTGCATCCTGTGGTAATTATGGCTGATGCACTTAAAATATGATTTTCAAGTCTTGCTTTAAAAAATTACATTTGCTCAAATTCGATCTCTATGGCCGGAAACTCCTTCGGAACACTTTTTAAACTTACCACTTTTGGGGAATCCCATGGGGAGGCTATCGGCGGGATCATCGAAGGCTGTCCGGCAGGTCTGGAAATAGATCTGGAAAAGGTGCAGAGAGA
>CAZNFK010000002.1:27225-50993 GCA_964572365.1 uncultured Flavobacteriaceae bacterium
GGGTAGCAGCCGGGGCGATTGCCCGCCAGTTGATTGGGGAGATGAAGATAACCGCTTTTACTTCGGCTGTTGGAAATATTAAGCTGGAGAAGGATTTTAAGGATCTTAACCTTTCCGAAGTTGAAAAGAATGCAGTGCGTTGTCCTGATAAGGCGACAGCCGAAAGGATGGAAAATTACATAAAAGAGATTCGCTCACAGGGAGATACAGTTGGTGGAGTGGTGGAGTGCGTCATCCAAAATGTGCCTTCCGGTCTTGGAGAACCGGTGTTCGATAAACTTCATGCCAAATTGGGCCAGGCCATGTTGTCTATAAATGCCGTAAAAGGATTTGAGTATGGAAGTGGTTTTGAAGGGGCAGCCATGAAAGGAAGCGAACATAATGACCTTTTTAATGAAGACGGAAGTACCACAACGAACTACAGTGGTGGTATACAGGGAGGAATTTCCAACGGCATGGATATTTATTTCAGGGTAGCTTTCAAACCGGTAGCTACACTAATTCAAAAACAGGAAACAATAAATTCTGAAGGCCAAAAGGTGGAAATGCAGGGCAAAGGAAGACACGATCCCTGTGTGGTTCCACGGGCGGTGCCCATTGTGGAAGCAATGGCAGCCCTGGTTTTGGCCGATTTCTACTTGCTCAATAAAAGTTCAAAAATTTAAATTTTCAGAGACTCTACATTATGAAAAAACTTGCACTGCACTGGCAGATCTTAATAGGAATGGCTGCCGGGGTGATCTTCGCCCTCCTTATGACCAATTTTTCCTGGGGAGCTGAATTCATTGGTGACTGGATAAAGCCTTTTGGAAACATCTTTATCAATGCCCTTAAATTGATTGCAGTGCCGTTGATCCTGGCCTCCCTTATCAAAGGGATCTCAGACCTGAAAGATATCTCCAAGCTTTCAAAAATGGGAACCAGGACTATTCTTATCTATATCATCACCACGGTGATCGCGGTTTCTATTGGGCTTGGAATGGTGAACCTCATCAAACCGGGAAGTGCAATTGCTGAAGATACACGTAATGATTTGATCGCCAGCTATGAAGGTGATGCCTCTGTGAGAATTGCCGATGCAGCCAGACAAAAAGAGGCCGGGCCGTTACAGGCTTTGGAAGACATTGTACCCAGCAATATTTTTGCGGCAGCAGGTGATAATGCCAACATGCTGCAGGTGATCTTTTTCGCAATTTTCTTCGGAATTGGGTTGATCCTCATCCCTGAAGAAACAGCCAAACCTGTAAAAGCCTTTTTTGACGGGTTTAATGAGGTGATCCTGAAGTTGATCGATATTATAATGCTGGTTGCACCCTATGGTGTTTTCGCTTTATTGGCCGCACTGGTGGTGGAATCGCCAAGCGCAGATCTTTTCCAGGCACTCGCCATGTATGCGGTGACAGTTCTGGCAGGACTTGCGATAATGATCGGAGTTTATATTCTTATCGTTTGGATATTTACAGGAAAAGGCCCCGCATTTTTTGAGAACGGGATCGCACCGGCTCAACTTCTTGCATTTTCGACCAGTTCCAGTGCAGCCACCTTACCGGTCACTATGGAAAGGGTGGAGGAGCACCTGGGTGTTGAAGAAGAGGTTGCGAGTTTTGTTTTACCAATAGGGGCGACCATTAACATGGATGGAACCAGTCTTTACCAGGCTGTGGCCGCAGTATTTATTGCCCAGGCTTTCGGGATGGACCTTTCATTCTCTGCTCAGCTAGGGATCATCGCTACCGCGACCTTAGCATCTATAGGTTCTGCTGCCGTACCGGGTGCCGGTATGGTAATGCTGGTGATCGTTTTGGCCCAGGCGGGAATTCCCGAAGCAGGATTGGCCCTTATCTTTGCCGTTGACAGGCCTCTTGACATGTGCCGTACCACGGTGAATGTTACAGGTGATGCAGCTGTTTCAATGATGGTAGCCAAATCTGTCGACAAACTTGGAGAACCTAAAGCAAAAAACTGGGACGATAATCTTTCCCCAGAAAAAAGATAAAAGGACACTCTAAAGTTTGGACAACTTAATTTATTTAAGTGTATTTGCCCGGAATTTAGAAACAACCCATTCTCAAAGCTGAAAAGGATGAATGTGAAAGATGGTAGCGCCTATAAAAGCCTGTTCAAAATAGACCAAAACCTGGACCGTTTGGTGAGGGAGATCGATGTTCTTAATTATCTCAACCCGTTAAATATAGAGCAGGAAAAAAAGAGGTTTTTCACTTCTAAATTTTCAGAAGATCCTGCTTTCAAATACCGCAAGGTAAAATTCAATCCGTTCAATCTGCAGCGCGAGTTCTTTAGTCAGCGACTTGAGGACATCCCCGATGAAGATATACGCAAACTATACCATGATACCATTTATGAGTATTCGGGACTGGTGCAATGTGTGGCTTCAGCAGGGCAGGGGAAGAAATTCTTTTATAATTCCCTTCGGGTCTTTGGAACTCCGCAGGAAAAGGATGTGAAAAATGCGAAATTCATCCTTCATTTTCATAAGGAAGAGGATGCCGAAGAAATGATCCCCCGCTACAATGCCGACCAGGCGCAAGCCTATTTCCAGGCTTTTGGGGAGAAATATCCTTTTAAATTCAAGATAAGACAATCCAACAGCATCACTGCTGCGGCGATGGCTTTGAACACCACAAAGACCCTGGTGGTGAAAAAGAACCGCAAGTTTAGTGACAATGACCTGAAGATCCTTGCGAACCATGAGATCGGGGTAAACATGCTTACCACCTTCAATGGTTTAAATCAGCCCTTGCGCATCTTTTCCCACGGTTTTGCCAACAATAACCTCACGCAGGCCGGTCTTGCGGCCTTTAGCGAGTACATGAGTGACAGCCTTACCCTGAAACGAATGAAGGAACTGGCTTACCGGGTGCTTGCGGCAGACAGCCTCATTAAAGGTTATTCCTTCAGTGACACCTTTGATCTGCTTTTCAGCCAGTATAAGCTGGACAGGGAAACCGCCTGGTCTATCACCCTCAGGGCACACCGCGGTGGCGGATTTACGAAAGATTACCAGTATCTTTCGGGGCTCAAAAAGGTGTATGATTACTATTCTTCAGGAAAAGATATGGGGATCCTGCTAACCGGAAAAGTTGGTCTGGAAGACGTAGAGCTCATCAAGAAACTTCAGGAGAAAGACCTTGCAGAAAAGAATAAATTCTATACCCATTCCTTCCACGAGAACAAGAACACCAATGACAAACTGGAATTCCTATTAAGTAACCTCAAGTAGGCGTAGAAATTGTTGCAGCTACTATTTTAAGAATAGGGCCCGTTCTTCATCTGTAGGGATCATACAGCTTTCTTTTCTCCCAAACCATTTGTAGCGGTTATTAGCTATGAATTCATAGATGCTGTCCCTGAAGCCTTCGGGCAGGGGTTTAAAGAACCTTAGCCAGCGGTAACCTTTAAGGTGTTTGGCGATCTCTATGGCAGCCGTTGATTTGTTGTAATAAGCCACACCGGGTTCAATCAGGATGACAGAATCGATATTTTCGGTATCGATGCCTCTCTCGTTCACGATCTGCAAACCCACGTCGCTTTGAAGGGGGGCAAACCTAAAAGTGTCATTTTTATCGTGCTTTATAATGGTTTGTACCGTGCGATTGCAAAGATTACAAACCCCATCAAAAAGAACGATCTTTTTGTTTTCGGGAAAATTTACCATAATTTTTCTTTTTCTATTTTTTTCGTTGTACCAGCTCCAGTTGGTCTACAGACACTGAAGTGGTAAAAATACCATAATTCACTTTTGCATTTCCTTTTTCTATGCTGTCGATACTGCCAACCGCTTTACCGTCTTGCATCCTCACCCGGTCTCCCACCTTCAAAACCGGTTTTGGTTTGGCAATTTCCTCTTTCTTTTCTGCTTCCTGTTTCTCCTTTTTCTTTTTTCTTATTTCCTTCACCTTTTTCTCGGCCTCTTGCTGCACTTTCTTTTCTTTGGCTTTTTCAGCTTTTTTCTGCTGCGCGGAAAGTTTTTTCCTCTTGGAATTTTCCACTTCCACGATCTTCAGGAATTCACCAATAAGTTCCTTTTTCTTCTTATTGCTGAAATATTTTTCGCTGATGTCATTGATCTTGTTACCCAAATAGATCAATCTCTGGTTGCTGTCATACAACTCCTGAAAATTTTCCAGTTTCTGCTGAATGCGGGTGTTGGTTTCCTCGAGCTTTTTCTTCTCATGCTCGGTTTTTTGTTCTTTAGTCTTTAAAGCATCTGTGGTCTTCTGAAGTTTAGACCTTTCCTTCTGAAGATCGGCTATACTCTTGTCAAAACGTATCTTTCCTCTTTCTACCTTCTTTTTAGACCTATTAATGAGGCTGTAAGGAATTCCGTTCTTCTGGGCCACTTCAAAGGTAAAACTGCTCCCGGCCTCGCCCATGTGCAATTTGTACAGGGGCTCAAGGGAACGGGAGTCAAAAAGCATATTGGCATTAGTGATCTCGGGAAGTTCATTAGCCAGCATTTTAAGGTTGGCGTAATGGGTAGTAAGGATCCCGTAAGATCCTTTTTCATAAAAGACTTCCAGAAAGGTTTCAGCCAGGGCTCCTCCCAATTCAGGATCACTTCCGGTACCAAATTCATCGATCAAAAAGAGCGTTTTATCATCGCATTTCCGAAGAAAATAATTCATGTTCTTCAATCGGTAACTGTAAGTACTCAGATGGTTCTCGATGCTCTGGTTGTCGCCAATATCAGTTAAGATCTTGTTGAACAAACAAACCCTGCTGTATTCATGAACCGGAATGAGCATACCGCTTTGCAGCATCACCTGCAGCAGCCCCACTGTTTTTAGGGTAATACTTTTTCCGCCGGCATTAGGTCCCGAAATCACGATGATCCGTTGCTGTTTCTTTAACTCTATGGTCTGGGGAAAAGTCTTTTCGCCGGTTTTTCTGTTGTTCAACAACAACAAAGGATGGTAAGCATCTATCATTTCCAGCTCCCTTTCTTTGGTGATCTTTGGGAGCACGGCATTCATATCCATTCCGTATTTCGCTTTGGCAGCGATCACGTCAATATCGCTGAGCAGATCCTGGTACTCAATTAAAAGCGATCTGAACGGTCGGATGATATTAGTGAGCTCCTTCAGGATCCTTTTGATCTCCTCCTTTTCTTCATATTCCAGGTTGTTGAGTTCCCGGGTATGAATGTGGGTGGCTTCAGGCTGAATATATACGATGCTTCCCGTCTTGGAATTGCCGAGAATGCTCCCTTTCACCTTACGCCGGTGCATGGCAGAGACGGCCAACACCCGAATATTATCCACAACAGTTTCCCTTATATCATCAAGATACCCCAGACTGTTGTAATGGGTAAGGGCACTTCCAAAACTGGAATTGATCTGCCCCTTGACCTTGTTAATCTTACGTCTTATCTCTTCAAGCAGGGGAGAAGCATCATCTTTCACCTCTCCATACCTGTCGATCATTTTGTTGATCCTCTCAATGATCACCGGGGTATATTCTATTTCGGCAGTTGTTTTACGCAAAGCCGGATAGATCTCTTCAAATTTTTCAAAGAACTTGATCTGTGTATTTACAGTTTCAGAAATTGCACTTATCTTCCGCAGACTTTGGGCCTCCAGCATCGTATCTTCGATCCCAAGCATTTTAATCTCGTGATCTATGGCATCAAAACCATGGTTGGGTATCCTGCTTTCCTGCTGAAAAGAGGAAACATACTCATTGGTTTGGCGCAGGGAAAAAAGGGTTTTATCGTAGCTTGAAAAAGGAGCAATATTCAAAGCTTTTTCTTTTCCCGGACCCGTTACCGTGAACCGGCTTACCTGCTGGCATACGGTAGGAAATTCGAGATCAGAAAGAGTTTTAGCTGTAATTTTAATCATATGTAATATTCCCTACTTTTGGGGATGCGGCAATTTAATTAATATTATGAAGGATTTCTTACCCCCCGATTGGAAAAAAAAGTTAAATGATGAGCTTGAAAAGCCGTATTTTAAGGAACTTCTAAGCTTTGTTCAAAAAGAATACGAAGAAAAGCAATGCTTTCCTGATCCCGAAAATATTTTTAAGGCTTTTGAGCTTTCTTCCTTTGAAAATACTAAAGTGGTAATTATTGGTCAAGATCCATACCACGGATATGGACAAGCGCATGGTTTGTGTTTTTCGGTACAGCCGGAAGCAAAAGTGCCCCCATCGCTGCGGAATATTTACAGGGAAATTCAAGAAGACCTTGGAAAACCTGTTCCGAACGGAGGAAATTTAAAGCATTGGGCAGAGCAGGGAGTTCTTATGCTGAATGCCACCCTCACGGTGAGGGCAGGGGAAGCGGGGTCTCATTCCCGAAAAGGCTGGGAAAAATTTACAGATGCCGTGATCAAAATCCTGTCGCGGGAAAAAGAAAACCTGGTGTTCCTGTTATGGGGCGGTCCTGCCCAGAAAAAGGGCAAATCTATCGATGCTTCAAAACATCTAATCCTAACCAGCGGGCATCCTTCACCCCTGGCGGCTAACCGGGGATATTGGTTCGGTAATAGGCACTTCAGCAAAACCAATGAATACCTTGTTTCAAAGGGTCAGGAGGCAGTTGATTGGTGATTTTTAACTCCAGTGGTTGGCCAGGAAGTAGGCGTTCTCTTTTTTTTCTGAAATAAGCCCCAGCTCCTGAAGTTGTTCCTGCACTTTGTTGATCTCCATGACAGAGATCTGCTTTTGGCTCCAGGTAGTGATCTTCAGCCATTGTTTGATATCTTCAGGTTTCTGGTCGTATTTCTTGGCCAGGGCAGACTCAATCCCGGGAATTTCTTTAAATCGGGAAGTCACCTCGTTCAGCGTGTTTAACATGGTCTGCATGGCAGCGGGTTCTTTGGTCATAAAATCTTCCCTCACGGCGATCACGAAACAAGACCATGGCGTAGGGCAATCGGCAAGTCGCCTGAAGATCCCTTTATCGACCAAAGGTTTTGTTGTGAAGTGCTCCCACATAAAATATCCCGCCTTTCCAGATCTTAAGGCTTCTATGGCGCCGTTAATGTCTCCCACTACTTCAAACTCCAGTTTGGTAGGATCCCATCCCAGGTTTTTTGCATTGACATAGGCCATAAGGTGTGAACCCGATCCATATCGGCTAATGGCTACTTTTGTATGCCTGAGGTCTTCCAGCTTTCTGTACGGAGAATTTGCCGCTACGTGAATTCCCCAGATAAGAGGCGAGGCGATATATTCCTGCACTATTTTGACTTTATTGCCGTTGAGTATATCCTTCACGATCCCTTCGGTCAGTATCACGGCGGCATCAATTTCGTTGTTGCGCAAAGCTTTGCACATCGCACCGGTTCCGTCAGGAAAATCCCGCCAATTTACATCCAGATTGTTTTTTCTGAAAGTGCCATCGTCAATACACAAGTGCCAGGGCAGGTTAAAATGTTCTGGAACGCCTCCAACTTTAATGGTTTTCATGCGGAATGTTTTTCTTTAAGGTATTTGTAAATTTCATATTGGGAACGAATCTTTTTCTCTCCCTTCTTCCTCTTCACAAATCGATTGCTTTCTTCGGCATCCTGCACCCGCGCTTTCACGTTGTCTTTAAGCTGAATGTTCAGGATATCTTTGAACTCTCTCGCAATATCTTTATCACAGATGGGAGCTATTACTTCGATCCTCCTGTCGAGATTCCGGGTCATCCAGTCGGCACTACCAAAGTAGATCTCCTCGTTCCCGTCGTTTTCGAAAATATAGATACGTCCATGTTCCAGGTAACGATCTATGACACTGGTGATATAAATATTTTCGCTTAATTCTTCGACTCCGGGAATAAGGCAGGTAAAGCCTCTCACCAACAACCTTATTTTTACTCCGGCATTACTGGCTTTGTAGAGCAATTCAATGATCTCCTGATCTTCAAGGCTATTCATTTTGGCGGTAATACCCGATTTTTTCCCCAGCCGTGCATTTTCGATCTCCCTGTTTATCATGTCGGTAAAGGCCTTGCGAGTTGAAAAAGGGCTTATCAAAAGATGTTTTGCCCTGGGAATAATCAATTCCCCTTCAAGCACCTGGAACACTCTTGAAAGTTCTGAAGTGATTTTCTCATGGGCAGTGAAAATAGCATGATCGCAATAGATCTTTGCTGTTTTGCTGTTAAAATTCCCCGTTCCTATATACGCATAGTTCTTCAGGCCTTCTCCTTCCTGTCTTGTTATAAGAAGGATCTTGGAGTGCACCTTTATCTTTGGATAACTGTAGATGACCGTGGCGCCTTTTTCTTCAAATTTTCTTCCCCAGTCAATATTGTTCTTCTCATCAAATCGGGCTTTGGCTTCAATAAAAACCGTCACTTTTTTCCCATTTTTGAGAGCTGAGAGCAGGGCAGAGGTTACCTTTGATTCATCTGCAATACGATAGATAGACATCTTTATCTCTTTTACATCCTTGTCTGTCGAAGCTTGCTGAAGGAAACGCTCCACGTAATCAAAAGGCATATATGGAAAATGAACTGAAATATCTTTTTTGGCTATTTCTGAAAAATAATCCTTTGATTTTTCAAGGACCTTGTGCTTTATAGGAGGTAAAGGTTCAAAATGAAGATCGGGATTATTGCTGGGATCTGGAAAATCGAAAAAATCACTGAAATTATGGTATTTCCCACCGGGCATCATATCTATCTTCCCTAAACCGAGAGTTTTCCTGAGGATCTTTTGATCGGCTTTGGGCATTTCGGCATCATAGAGGAGTCGGGTGGGTTGGCCGTCTGTACGTTGCTTCAGGGATTCATAGATCTTTTCGGCCAGGAGCCCGTCAACATCATCATCGATGTAAAGTTCGGCGTCACGGGATAATTTAATTTCGTAGACTCCTTCGATCTCATGTTCGGGAAACAGGTGAGGGATTTGGGTGATGATGATATCATCCAAAAAAGTGATCTTATGCTTCGGCCCTTTGGAGGTGAAATAAATAAACCTTCCGCATTCCTCAACCGGCACGTTCACAATTCCGAAGTTATCTTCGTCACGAAAAGTTACCAGGAGGTAGAGGAGGTTGTTTTCCAGGAAAAGGTCTTCCCCATTTTCGTACGCCACCACCTGAGGGGTGACACAATTCGCGATCTTGTGGAAATACCTGGCGGCAAAATCTTCCTGGACCTCGTTAAAATCTTCCCTGTGTACGAGGAAGATCCCTTTTTTTTCCAGTTCGGGAATGATCTCTTCCCGGTACACTTCCCCAAATTTTTCCTGCTGCTGTTTGACTATTTCCAGGATCTCCTTTACGGTTTGGCTGGGCTGGAGGGCAAGTTTCTTCCGAAGTCTTTTTCGCACTCTCTTCATTTGCCGCAACTGGGAAACCCTTACCCGGAAATATTCGTCAAGGTTCATTGAAAAAATGGCCAAAAACTTCAGTCTTTCGTAAAGTGGGGTAGAGGGTTCCTGTGCTTCCTGTAAAACTCTGTCGTTAAAACTTAACCAATTTAGATCACGGTGCCTTAGTTTCATTTCTTCAGGCTTCAGCATAGAGAGGTGTTTTCTCAAAAATACAAATATGCTGTACTCCTGAATTTAATATTCTGTTAAATGAAAATTTAGGCTTCGATCAATTTATCCAGGGTATAGCGAATAGTATTATCTACCGCTTTGGCGCCGTCTTTAGTGAATTCGCCTGTAGCGCGATTGGCAATAATCGCGTTTACCGATAAGGCTTTATGACCCAATAACTTACTGAGTCCAAAAATGGCTGAAGTCTCCATCTCGAGATTGGTGATCTTCTTGCCCTTAAAACTGAAGGATGCGATCTTGTCGCGAAGATCTTCATCTCTTAGAGCTAAGCGAAGCACGCGTCCCTGGGGAGCATAGAACCCAACATTAGAGCCTGTAAAGCCTTCAAAAACTTCGGGAGTAAGGAATTTTTCGGCAAGTGCAGCATCACTTTCCACTACATAGGGCTGACTATTACGGGGATGAATTTGAAGATGTTCTTCCAGTGCCTTATTAAAATCCTGTAACTGTACTTGTTCACTTTGATAAAAATGCAGCACGGTATCAAATCCAACTCCAAGTCTGCTCACTACAATAGAATCAACAGGTATATCTTTTTGGATAGAACCCGAAGTTCCCACCCTTACTATGGTAAGACTGGTTTTTTCCTCTTTGATCTGCCGGGTTTTGAAATCAATGTTCACCAGCGCGTCAAGTTCGTTCAATACGATATCAATGTTATCTGTACCAATCCCGGTTGATAACACTGTCATTCTTTTTCCTTTGTAAATTCCGGTTTGTGTGTGGAATTCCCTTTTTTGGACCACATGTTCAACACGGTCAAAATATTGGGTGACCTTCTGTACCCTGTCCTGATCGCCTACAAGAATAACTGTGTCGGCTATTTGTTCGGGAAGCAGATTGAGGTGATAGATGCTTCCGTCCTTGTTCAGAATTAATTCTGAAGCTGCTAAATGATTCATATTAAAGTTTTAGTAGGTCGTGGCTGTCAGGGTCGTAGAGAAAATCATATTTTCTGACGCCACCAAAATATTCATTGTCTTTTAACCTTTGGTAGAAATTTTTGGAGCCGGAAAGGGCTTTTTCCCCATCCTCATTCAGGAGGACCCGGGAATCTGAAACGGTATAAAATTCACGAAGTTTATCGATAACCCTTTGCATCTGCACATCTACATACCCGTAATATCCCTGGTATTTGAGGGAATAACCCAATAAATGATGCAGAGAGGTTATCTCATGCTTTTTTATAAGCTTAAGAACATTTATTTCAAGAGTGTTCAAGCCGGTCTTCGCGCTTGGAAAGCGCTCAATATGGGCTCGTATACTACTGGCCAGGTATTCGAAATTTGTTGACTTATTTACTTCTGAAGTCAGTCTTTTGGGATTCTTACTGCAATAAAGTTCCCAGATGAGTTCGGCTGTCCTTACATCGTCTTCGGTTAACGGAATACGCTGTTCGTAATGTTTCTCAAGGTGTTCTTCGGAAAGTTCAGAAAGGGGGGCCATTTCCTGTTCCCCTTCCAGTTTTCGGCTGCAAACCAGCGAAAGAGGATCGTGTTTTTTGTTCTGAAGCAAAAACGCGATCACCGCCAGTACGTTCATATGGGAAAAAAGATCAAACTCGAACCACAGCACGATCTCGTCGTAGTTATTAATGGCAGCGAGTTTGTCCAGTTCTGTGACAAATTTTTCGTGGTACTCTTGTTTGGAGATCCCGTAGCTTTCCTTGAGAAATTTTCTTCGGAGTTTTAGAAACTCAGCATCACCTACATCCTGTGAGGCCGGCCCCTCGCAGAGCATTTCACGCCAGGTTATCATATCTCCCGGCAGGTTCATGTCCACGATCTTTTCGGCCAGGTCATCGCCGTTAATGATGTGCAAAAGTTTCTTGTCTTCCATATTTCAGAAAATTAGTTCAACCCCCAACGCGCTTCACGTTGTATCCTTTATCTTTTAGGTGGGCCATTACCTTATCACGCACATCTCCCTGAATGATGATCTCGCCGTCTTTAACCGATCCTCCAACCCCGCATTTCTTCTTGAGTTCTTTGCCCAAAGAAATAAGATCTGCTTCGGTTCCTTCAAAACCTTTTACCACCGTAACTGTTTTTCCTGCCCGGCCTTTTGAGCTATAGTGGGCTTCCAGTCGCTGCTCCGATGGTTTTAAGGTTTCTTGTTCCTCCTCTTCATTATATTGATCGGGATCAAAATCGTTATCTGTTGAAAAAACGAATCCGCCCAGATCTTCCAGTCCCAGTTTTTTCTTTGCCATGGTTTATTTTTTCAATCCTATTTCCCTTAAACGCTGGTTAAGGAATTCTCCCGCGGTAATATCGGGATATGCTTTTGGATGTTCGGCATCAATACATTCCTCCAGGCAGTTCAAAGGCATCTCGCTTCGGGGGTGCATAAAGAACGGGATGGAATAACGTGGAGTGTCCCATTGTTCTTTTGGCGGATTCACAACCCGGTGAATGGTAGAACGCAGTTTATTGTTGGTATGACGCTCCAGCATGTCCCCGACATTTATCACCAATTCATCTTCCTTGGGAATAGCGTCTATCCACTCTCCATCTTTTCTCTTCACTTGCAGGCCTCCCGTAGAAGCTCCCATAAGCAGGGTGATAAGATTAATGTCTCCATGAGCACCGGCACGTTCAGCTCCCTTGGGCTCTTCGGTAATAGGAGGGTAATGTATGGGTCTTAAAATGCTGTTTCCGTTGCTGGCCCAATGATCAAAATAATGTTCATCGACACCAATATAAAGCGCCAAAGCTCTAAGTACATATATTCCGGTTTTTTCCAGCATGCGGTAGGCTTCCATTCCGGTGTGGTTGAAATCTTTCAATTCTTCCACCTGTACATTTGGAGGATATTCTTCGGTTAAATTAGCATCTGCCGAAGGTTCCTGTCCAAAATGCCAGAACTCCTTAAGATCTCCTTCTTTCTTGCCCTTGGCGTGTTCTTTTCCGAAGGAAATATACCCGCGTTGCCCGGCAAGGCCTTCAATTTCATATTTCTTTTTGACCTCGAGGGGCAGATCAAAGAAAGATTTTACCTCTTTATATAGCTCTTCTACCAGCTCATCGCTGAGAAAATGATTCTTTAAGGCTACAAAACCTATTTCTTCATAGGCTTTACCAATTTCATTGACGAACTTCTGTTTTCGTTTTGGATCTTCAGAAAGAAAATCTGCCAGGTCAACACTTGGAATGTTGTTCATTTCCATAATTACTGTTATTAATACCAGACAAAGTTAAATAATTTCCGAAGAGTTCTGCGGGGTTTATATAATTCTTAATATACAGAATCCCTATTTTGACTACATTTGAGAAAGCAATTTTTTTACCTATGCAGACTCAAATGCCTCAAACAACTTCTAAAATTTCATACGAGACAGGCAATCTCAAATCTGAAGAATTACTCCTGTTGTACAGGGCCATGTTAAAACCCAGGCTAATAGAAGAAAAAATGCTGGTGCTGTTGCGCCAGGGAAAGATATCAAAATGGTTTAGTGGCATTGGTCAGGAAGCGATTTCGGTAGGAGTTACCCTCTCTTTGCAGGAGGATGAATATATCTTACCCATGCACCGTAATCTCGGCGTTTTCACTTGCCGGGATATTCCGTTACACCGGCTTTTTAGTCAATGGCAAGGGAAGGCATCAGGATTTACCAAGGGGAGGGACCGCAGTTTCCATTTTGGTACTCAGGAATTCAGGATCATTGGGATGATCTCCCACCTGGGGCCGCAGTTAGGAGTTGCCGATGGTATCGCGCTGGCCCATAAGCTTAAAAAGGAAAAAAAGATCACCGCGGTTTTTACCGGCGAAGGCGGCACCAGTGAAGGTGATTTTCATGAAGCCCTTAATATTGCCTCTGTTTGGGAACTGCCGGTGTTGTTCTGTATAGAGAACAATGGTTACGGACTTTCCACACCTACCACAGAACAATTCAAATGCCGGGACCTGGCAGACAGGGCAGCTGGTTATGGAATGGAATCTGTGATCATAGACGGAAATAACATTTTAGAAGTTTACAGTAAGATCTCTGAACTGGCCCAAAGCATGAGAGAAAATCCGCGGCCAGTACTTGTGGAGTTCAAAACCTTCAGGATGCGTGGTCATGAAGAGGCCAGTGGTACCAAATATGTTCCCGATGAACTTATGACGGCTTGGGCGAAAAAAGATCCCATAGAAAATTTCAGGGAGTTTCTTTTTTCTGAAGATATCCTTTCTGAAGAAATTGATGAACGGTACAGGAGCGAAATAAAAGCCGAAATAGACAAAGACCTCAAAAAGGCCAATGCTGAAGCTCCTGTGGATTTCATGGAAAGTGATGAGTTAAATGACGTTTACGAAACTTTTGAATATCAGGAGTTCGAACCTGAAGAAAAGACGGAAGAACTTCGTTTTATAGATGCCGTTTCCCAGGGGTTAAGACAATCCATGCAGCGTCATGAAGACCTGGTGCTTATGGGGCAGGATATAGCAGAATATGGAGGAGTCTTTAAGATCACTGAAGGATTTGTTGAAGAATTCGGAAAAGAGAGGGTGCGTAACACCCCAATTTGTGAGTCGGGGATAGTAGAAACCGGAATGGGTCTATCTATTAAAGGAATGAAATCTATGGTAGAACTTCAATTCGCCGATTTTGTAAGCTCCGGATTCAATCCTGTGGTCAATTATCTGGCAAAAGTACATTATCGTTGGGATCAGAATGCAGATGTGGTGCTTAGGATGCCTTGTGGTGCAGGAGTGGGAGCCGGTCCTTTTCATAGTCAGACCAATGAAGCCTGGTTCACCAAGACTCCGGGGTTGAAAGTAGTATATCCGGCTTTTCCTTATGACGCGAAGGGGTTATTAAATACGGCTTTCAATGATCCCAACCCGGTATTGTTCTTTGAACACAAAGCTTTATACAGAAGCATAAGGCAGCAGGTACCGGTGAACTATTATACCATACCTTTTGGAAAGGCCGCAAAACTAAAGGAAGGGGAGCAGGTTAGTATAATCAGTTTTGGAGCCGCGGTACACTGGGCTCTGGATACTTTGGAAAAAAATCCCGATATAAATGCAGACCTTCTTGATCTTAGAACGCTACAACCACTTGATAAAGAAGCGATCTTTGCTTCTGTAAAAAAGACAGGGAAGGTCATCATTCTACAGGAAGACTCTGTCTTTGGAGGAATTGGTTCAGACATTGCTGCCATGATCAATGAAGAGTGTTTTGAGTATCTCGATGCCCCGGTAAAAAGAGTGGGAAGTTTGGAAACCCCAGTTCCTTTCGCTAAAGCCCTGGAAGAAGGTTATCTGCCAAAGGCGCGATTTGAGGCGAAATTGCTGGAGTTATTGCAGTATTAAGAAAGAATTAGGCTAAGGGGAGATTTGTTAGTATTTATTTACAAAAAGATTGTTAAATTATTAATAATCTTTTGTTTGGCGGGTGCTCGAAATGTAATTTAGAGTAACTAATCACTAAAACTTTTTATTATGATACGACTTATCGTAATCTTTCTGATCATTGCAATTATTGCCGCCATCTTTGGATTCGGAGGAATCGCTGAAGGTGCAGCCGATATTGCGCAGATCATTTTCTACATTTTTCTTGTATTGCTTGTCATTGCACTTATTAGCCGACTGTTCAGAAGATAATCGTAGAAAAAGAACAATCCAATGTCGGCTGTTCTGAAAATCAGGATCTGGCATTGGATTTTTTATTAAACCTAAATCAAAAACATGAAAAAGATTGCTTTAATTTTATTTATGGCAGGAACATTGATTTCCTGTGGTTCCAGTGCTGTTGTAAAGGAAGCCAGAGCTACTATGAAAGGAGACTGGGTCTTAAGCAGCATCACGTATCCGGGAAATACAGAAGCCCTTCAGGTAACACTGTTGAATGATACTTCTTCAGAATGTCTCGAAAACAGTGAATGGAATTTCATCTCAAACAACAATACCGGGTCTTATGTTCCCGGAAAGATCATGTGCGGTACCCAGCCAAGGTACTTCAGGTGGTCTGTAAAAGAAACCACTGCAGGAAGTTATGATCTTATGCTTAAACCTACAGATGAAGATTATAAATCTACCACAGACCAGGGTTTCAGGTTAAATTTGACTAATCTTACAGACAATACTATGGTTTGGGAGCAAACCATTACCTTTGAAGGAAAGCCCTTTACAATTAGAATGAACTTTAATAAATAAATAGAAAAATGAGAACATCAATAAACAGAATATTTGCCGTTTTAGTTGCCGCAACCCTCTTATTCGGGTGCGAAGCGACAAGGAATGCGAGTAACAAGCAAAAAGGAGCCGTTATTGGGGCCACGGGAGGTGCCGTGATCGGCGGCGTGGTGGGTAACCAGGTTGGAGAAGGTAACACCGCTTTAGGAGCCATTATTGGCGGAGTAGTAGGTGGTGCTGCCGGTGCCTATATTGGTGACCGTATGGACAAACAGGCGCAGCGTATAGAGGAAGAAATCCCGGGAGCTGAAGTAGAAAGAGTTGGTGAAGGTATCAACGTAACCTTTGATGAGACCAGCGGAGTTTATTTTGCTACAGATAAATACAATATCGAGGGTCAATCCCGGGAAGCGCTTAATAAACTGGCAGGTATCTTTAAAGAATACCCAAATACCAATATTCTTGTAGAAGGTCATACAGATAGTACAGGTAGTGATGCTTACAACCTTACCCTTTCTAAGAACAGGGCGCAGGCTGTGACCAATTACCTGGTGAACGAAGGTATTTCTTCTGGAAGGATCGATACCAAATGGTATGGTGAAAGTCAGCCAAAATATGACAATTCTACCGTAGAAGGTCGTGCAAAGAATAGAAGGGTGGAGTTGGCCATTGTAGCCAATGAGGAATTGATCGAAGAGGCTAAAAGAGAAACAGAGAACTAAGAAATAGTATAGTCCGAAAAACCCGGTTCGCCGGGTTTTTTTATACCCTGTAAATGGTGAAAAGGGAAGAAGTCATGATCATTGGAGGTGGACCGGCAGGATTGACTGCCGCTATTCATCTTGCAGAAAAGGGACTTAAAACCACCGTTTTTGAAAAGGAAAGTTATCCGCACCATAAAGTTTGCGGGGAATATCTTTCCCGGGAGGTGCTGCCGTATTTCAGGGAATTGGGAATAGTTCTGCAGGACCTGGAACCTAAAGTAATTACCCGAATGAATTACAGCACGGTGAAAGGACGTAAATTAAGTGTCGATCTTCCCGTTGGCGGATTTGGAATAAGCCGTTATGCTTTGGATGAACTTTTGTATAAATTGGCAGTAGACAAAGGGGTTACCGTGCTTCGGGAAAAGGTTTTGGATGTTTGTTTTTCTGAAGATCATTTCGAAATAAGCACTGCCGGCAAGGCTTATGAAGCCGGGTATGTATTGGGTGCTTATGGCAAGAGGGATTCATTGGATAAACACCTCAATAGGAATTTCTTTCAGAAATCTGCACCCTGGATGGCCGTTAAAAGTCATTATCAAATTGATGATTTTCCCGATGACCTGGTAGAACTGCATAATTTCAATGGCGGCTACTGCGGATTGTCAAAGACCGAAACCGGGGCAGTGAATGTCTGTTACCTTGCCACTTATGATAGTTTCAGGAAGTACAGGGATCCAGAATTGTTCAGGGAAAATGTGCTTCGGAAAAACCCTTTTTTGGACCGTTTTTTTTCCGAAGCAAAAGAAATATTTCAAAAACCATTGAGTATAGCGCAGATTTCGTTTGACCGCAAAACTGCTGTTGAAAATCATATTCTGATGCTGGGCGATACTGCCGGCCTGATCCACCCATTGTGTGGAAACGGAATGGCAATGGCTGTTCACAGTGCCAGGATCGCTTCGGAAGTGATTCTGAAACAAATTCGGGAAAAAAACATAAGCAGAAGTGAGATGGAAAATGAATATGAGGTAAGATGGAGACAGGAATTCACCGGAAGGCTCCGAACCGGTAGATATCTCCAAAAGGTTCTTTTAAATAATTCCCTGGCTTCCATATCGGCATCGGTTGTTTCTACCTTTCCTTTTTTGCTTCCCGCCATTATTAAGCAAACTCATGGTAAGTTAAGGCAATGATAGGAGTAAGCACAAAATTCCGCAGCAATCAAAAAGAGATCATGGATGATCTGGATTTCCGCGGGAAGGAGCTGGAAAGCAACCTCGAGGATCTTGACAGGGTAAACCGGCTGCTTGGGGGTTATAAGATTACCCTTGACGGGATAGAAAAGATACTGGGCAGTTCCTGTTACGCACAACCCGTTCATATTACCGATGTGGGCTGCGGAAATGGCAGCATGCTCAGGGAAGTGGCAAAAATGGGCCGCCAAAGAGGCGTAAAAATGAAATTGTTGGGCATAGATATTAGTGAACCCAGTATTGAAATTGCCCGCAACAAATCCCGGGAATTTCCCGAAATTTCTTTTGAGACAAGGAATGTGAATTCAAACGAATTTCAGGATACAAAAACAGATATCATCCTTTGTACCCTCACGCTGCACCATTTCACTAATGAGGAAATAGAAGGTCTGATGAAAATTTTTGAAAAAAGCTGTACCATGGGAATTGTCATCAATGACCTTCAAAGAAGTAAGGTGGCATATTATCTCTTCAAGCTTTACTGCGCCTTTTTTATGAAAAATGAAGTGGCAAAAAAGGATGGGCTGACGTCTATACTTAAGAGTTTTAAGAAAAAAGACCTGGAGTGGTACGGCAGGAATTTAAAAATGCGAAAACAGATGATATCCTGGAAATGGGCTTTTCGCTGGAAATGGGTACTATTAAAATGAATTTTTAACTATGAGTGTACGAATCAAAGCTGTTTCCAAACAACTTCCGCCTTATTCGAGAAAAACCGTGGAGGTGATCCCTTATGTGGAAACCTGGCTTGAGGGGCAAGAGGAGCGTTTTCGTAGGAAGGTCCTTAAGATCTTTGAAGGAGCGGCTGTAGATAAACGCTATTCGATCATGGATCCACAGGATGTGTTTACGGCTACTTCATTTGAAGAAAAAAACAAGATCTATGTTCGGGAGGTAAAAAAAATGGGTTCAAAGGTGCTTCAAAAGGGGTTGCAAGAGGCCGGCTGGGACCCTGATTCCCTTGATTATATCATTACCGTGAGTTGCACGGGATTAATGATCCCGTCTCTGGATGCATATCTTATAAACGAGCTTGGCTTAAGACAGGATGTTGTGCGCCTGCCCGTAACTGAGATGGGTTGTGCCGCAGGAATTTCGGGAATGATCTATGCCCATAATTTCCTGAAAGCGAACAGGAATAAAAGGGCTGCGGTTATCGCTGTGGAAAGTCCTACAGCCACTTTTCAGCTCAACGATTTTTCAATGGCCAATATGGTAAGTGCGGCTATTTTTGGAGATGGTGCGGCCTGCGTATTGCTTTCTTCTGAAGAAGATTCCAAAGGTCCCGAAATAGTAGGAGAAGAGATGTACCATTTTTTTGATTCAACCCATTTAATGGGATTTGATCTCACCAATGAGGGTCTTAAAATGGTGCTGGACCCGGCCGTACCACAAACTATCGCTGATCACTTTGAAGATATCGTTCATCCTTTCCTTAAAAAGCACCACAGCAGTATTGAAAAAGTAGATCATCTCATCTTTCATCCGGGCGGAAAAAAAATTGTGCAAACAGTTGAAGATCTTTTTGGTAACTTAGGGAAGAACATTCAGGATACAAAAGAGGTGTTGCGCCTGTACGGAAATATGAGCAGTGTTACGGTGCTGTTTGTACTCAGCCGGTTTCTGGAAAAAAAGCCGCTAAAAGGAGAGCAAGGGCTAATGCTGAGTTTTGGTCCCGGATTTTCTGCACAAAAAATTCTATTGCAATGGTAAAGGACTTTGAGAACAAAAATTACTGGGCATTGATCCTGGGAGGAAGCAGCGGACTCGGTTTCGCTTCTGCTAAAAAACTTGCAGCACATGGTATGAACGTGATCATTATTCACCGTGACCGCAAAGATGATCTCCCCGAAATTCGGGAGTCCTTTGAAGAGATCAGTAAGCTGGGCGTGCAAATACATACTTTTAACGTGGATGCTACTCGCAAGGAAAAAAGAGAAGAGATGGCCGAAGAGATCAAGGATATCCTGGGAGAAAGCGGAAAAATAAGAACCATGCTTCATAGTATTTCAAAAGGTAACCTGAAGTCCATGTTGGGAGAGGAACCTACTCTTAAAAATGATGATTTTCAGCAGACCATAGATGCCATGGCCATTAGCCTGTATGACTGGACCAAATTGATCTTTAATGCCGGGGTTTTTGCCAAAGATGCCCGCATTCTCTCTTTTACAAGTGAAGGAAATACCAAGGCATGGAAGGATTATGCCGCGGTCTCTGCCGCAAAAGTGGCTTTAGAGGCCATTACCCGAAGCATTGCTCTTGAGTTTGCCCCAAAAGGGATAAGGGCGAACTGTATTCAGGCGGGGGTGACCGTTACCCGGTCTTTTCAAATGATTCCCGGTTATGAAACATTGCGGGTGCATGCAGTAAAACGGAATCCGTTCAAAAGGCTTACTACTCCTGCCGATGTTGCCAATGCGGTTTACCTGCTCAGTAAAGACGAAGCCAGCTGGATCACGGGAACGATCATTCCCGTGAATGGAGGAGAACATTTAAAATAAGATATAAAATGCAACCTGCAGAAGTTATTGAAAAACTCCCTTATTCCTATCCTTTCCTGTTCGTGGACGAACTGGAAGAAATATCTGAAGATACCATTTCCGGGCATTATACCTTTCCCGAAAGTGCCTTTTATTTCCAGGGGCATTTCAAGAACAACCCCGTGACACCGGGAGTCATTCTTGCTGAATGCATGGCCCAGATAGGAGTGGTTTGCCTTGGGATCAATCTTCTATACAGGGGAAAGGAAGTGGAGGAAAAGGAAAACGAGCAAGAGCTGCAAATTGCCATGAGCAATGTTGACGTGGATTTCTTTCTGCCGGTCTTTCCCGGGGAGAGGGTTACGGTAACTTCGGAAAAAGAGTATTTCAGATTCAATAAACTGAAGTGTAAGGTGCAAATGCGGAATGAAGCAGGAAAATTGGTTTGCAAAGGCGAAATTTCCGGAATGATCATAGAAGATGAATAGGAGGGTAGTGGTCACCGGTCTTGGGGTAGCCGCGCCAAATGGCGTTGGCCTTACCGATTTCGAATCTTCGCTGAGGACGGGAAAGAGCGGGATCAGATTTCAGCCGGAACTCGAAAAACTGAATTTTAGTTGTCAGATCGCCGGAAAACCGGAAATTTCTTCGGAATTGCTGCAGCAGTATTTTACCCCTCTGGAATTAAAAGGATTGAACAGTACGGGGATCTTTTATGGGATGATCGCAGGAATGGATGCCTGGAAAGATGCAGGTCTCCAGGCAAGTAATGCAGCGGAAACAGATTGGGACAGCGGGATCATTTTTGGAACCGGGATCCTGGGGGTGGATAAATTCAGGGAAGCCATTCATCTTATCGACGAAGGAAAAACTCGCCGTCTTGGAAGTACCAGTGTGATCCAGACAATGGCCAGCGGGATAAGCGCTTTTTTGAACAGTAAATTGGGCTGCGGGAATCTGGTTACTACCAATTCATCGGCTTGCACAACGGGTACCGAAGCTGTTCTTATGGCTTACGAGAGAATAAGTTCGGGGAAAGCAAAAAGAATGCTGGCGGGAAGTTGTGGAGACAGTGGACCTTATATATGGGGTGGTTTTGATGCCATGCGGATACTTCCGCATCAATACAACGATAAGCCGGAAGAAGGTTCCAGACCCATGAGCGCCTCTGCTGCCGGATTTGTGCCTGGAAGTGGGGCCGGAGCCCTGGTCCTCGAAGAATTAAATGCGGCAAGAGAAAGGGGCGCAGAGATATATGCCGAGATCGTGGGAGGGCATATCAATAGCGGCGGTCAAAGAGAGGGGGGAAGCATGACGGCACCCAATGCTGCAGGCGTGCAAAGATGTATAGAAAATGCCCTTTTTGACGCCGGAGTGCATCCTGAAGAAATAGATGCGATAAACGGACACTTGACGGCCACAGCGATGGACGCGAAAGAGATCGAGAACTGGAAGACGGTTCTAAAAAGAGAAGGAGATGATTTCCCCATGATCAACAGCCTGAAAAGTCTTTCTGGGCATTGCCTTAGTGCAGCGGGAAGTATCGAATGTGTGGCAGGAGCACTTCAGGTGAAAAAGGATTTTATCTTCGGAAATATCAATAGCGAAGATCTGCATCCGGAGGTCGAAAAATGGGTTTCCCGGGAGAAAATTCCGCAGAAGACTATAGAACACGAGGTAAACACGTTGATAAAGGCCAGTTTTGGCTTTGGTGATGTTAATGCGGTAATTATCTTTAAGAAAATGAAGTAACTTTTAACTGACTTGCCTGAACTTTAAAAATAAAAATATGGAAACAAAGGAAATCGTTTACTGCCTCAAAAAGATCGTGAAACCCTATGTTCAAAATGATCTCGCATTCCAGGACTTCAATATTAAGACCGATTTTATCAAAGATCTCGAGATAAATTCGGCCCACCTGGTAGATATTGTTCTTGATGTGGAAGATGAATTCAATATTGCGATTGATAATAAGTCTATGGAGAATATGATGACGGTGGGAGATGCCGTTGGTATCATCCAGAGGAAGCAGGTGGGACATGATAGGTAACGATGTTGTAGATCTCCAGGTAGCCGCAGTAGAGACCAACTGGCGCAGGAAAGGCTTTCTTGAAAAGGTATTTTCTGTTCGGGAACGTGAAATCCTCTCACTGGCCCGGGATCCACATCAAATGGTGTGGCTGTTGTGGAGCATGAAAGAGGCAGCATATAAGGCCAGGCAGCGACAATTAAACCTTCCAAGGAGCCTGAACTGGCACTCACTGGAATGCCGTTTGGTCGAATTGACTTCCGGAAAAGCTTCGGGCGAGGTGATTGTTGAAGAAAGAAAATATTTCACTGCCTCTGAGATCACTTCAGAAAGGATCCATACTTCCGCCGGCAACCTGAAAAATTCAGTGTTCAAAAATGTGATTTTAGAGCAACCTTCCGAAGTTGCCAAAAAGGAACTTCTACGGCATACAGCAGATTCTTTTTTTTTGCCTGTTAAAGAATTAGTCTTCACAAAAAATCAGCACGGGATCCCTTATATCTCCTACAAAAACCAGCCGATCTTCCATAGCTTTTCTTTCTCTGATCATGGCAGGTTTTCCGCCTTTTCCCTCTCGTTAATAATGTCCTAAATCCCAGTTAAACACTCCCAAAAACTTTGGACACATTTTGGTGCGGTTGTATATTTATTTGAACCCAAAAATCAGAATAAATGAAGTCCATTGATAAGAAAGAAGTGATCAGCAGCCAGTCGGCTGAATTTATTAAGCAAGGTGAAGAGGGAAAGTTCCTGAAAATGGTTTCAGATACTTTTATCATTAAAACCGAAAATGAGACACAGGGATACGCCATTCGGCATTTAAACATGCACGATATGCTCCTGATAGATGCCACCGGGAAGGGAGCGCAAAAAGCGATCAAACATCTGGTGGAAGAAGGATATAAGATAAAAGCCATACTCATTACCAATAAAGAGGCATTAAGAAATACGTATGCGCCTTTAAAAACCATTTCGGAAGATGCCGGCGGGGCACCTATTTTCAGCCATCCGGTGAATAACAGTGATTCTTCTTTTGAGGTAAAGGACATCAATGCAAGGAACAAGATCCTGGACCATTTTTCAATAAGTGTAGATGATTTTCCTTCAGCTTCGGGAGAGAGTTCAGTGGTGCACTGTGACATAAATGAAGGGATGGTATTTGCCGGCACTTGTGCTGTAGGTGCTTCTTATGATGAAGAAGGAGAGGAGGTCAAAAGACCAGACCTTAAAAGTGAGAATAAGAACCTAAGCCTGGCCGAGAGTTGGAGAACTTACATCAAAGAATTCAGATATTTCTTCCCCTATAGAGGAAAGCCAAAATTCAATCTTGAGGAAGGGGAGCAGACAGATCTTATTCAGAAATTGGGCAGCACCGGCTATCCCGGAGGAGGAAATCCAAACCTGTAAATTTTATTTTTTTTTAGATCTCGAACAATTCGCGATCTAGAGAAATTGTAATAACATACATATTAAAGATCGGACTATTCCTGATGTAACTTCACCTTACCTTCGGTTTCTATTAAGGAAATCCTGGGTCAGGGTTTAAGAATTTGCTTCTCGGGTAGTCCTTTTTTTATGAACCTTTGACTTCGTCTTCTGCCTGTTTCACTTTTTCGCGGTCTTCCCGATCTTTAGAGGAACTTTTGCTCTCA
>CAZNFK010000003.1:0-26026 GCA_964572365.1 uncultured Flavobacteriaceae bacterium
GGCGACTTCCGAAGAAATCGTATAAAATCTTTTTTCAGGATCTTAAAGAACAATAACAAGTATATCAAGTTTTCTACAGAAACGATCAATCCCAAAATACCAGGCGCATCAAAGAACAGGGGCCGAAACCAAAAGGTAAACAGTTTTAGGGGTAAGGGATATGATGCCATGTCTACCCCCGAAGAAGATTTACTCAATTCTGCCGACCGGTCTTCTGAAAATTCTTCGAATCCCTCTACCAGGTCTTCAGAACCAGAAAGCCCTGCCATCCCTAAAATAGTATCTTTAGCCAATATTAATCCACCTATCATAACAGCATAGATCATCACCTTTCTCCAAAAAGAGATCTTCTCGCTCCCGGTCATATATCCGAGCACTGTCCCCACTGCCACAAAAAGAAAAACATGAGGCCTAATAAAATAGATAAGAAAAGAACCTAGTGCGAGCGTGAACCACCTTGATTTAGGTTTAGCTATGGCATAAGCGTACATCATTAATCCAAGGAAAATGGGAGCCCCTTTACCAAGAGAAGCCGTCCAAAAATGCATGTTAGGTAAAAAAAGCAGCAGCACCAGGAGGTCTACTTTGAACACTTTGATCTTAATTGGAATATTTTCCCTGAAAAATAAATAGGCATATATAAAACCGAGATATCCCAACCAGGCAAACAACAACATCATCATTTCATAAGTGAAGTTGAAAACATTGATAAAAGGCCAGGTCAAAAAATCAATAAAGGTAGTATTGGTACCCCAATAATATTCCCACCCCCCATACCAGGTGGGTCTTTCAAAATATTTTTTCGAATCTGAGGGGTTGAAAAGCGCATAAGTATAATAGACCCCGGCAAAAAACAGGTGGTAGAAAAAGAGAATATTCATCAGTTTTTTTGAAAAGAAAGCATGCTTTCTCTCGAAGCCCTTAAAAATGGACTGCGTGATGAGGAACAAAAAAACCAATAATACCAGGGCTCCAAGCATCCTAAAATAATTCCAGGTCTCCCAGGCTGTAAGCCCAGGAATTTATCTTTAAAAATTCTTTTTCTTCTGCTTCGGAAACTTCCATATTTCGGAACGTAAGTACGGGACCAAATTTTCCGGAAATTGCGGTGAGAAAATTAACATCTGACCCCGGACTGAAACTCATGAAATGCACTCCATATTTTCGGGCCCAACCCTTCAGCTCCTTTTTTAAGGCACTGTTAGAAATTTTTGAAGATTTGATGATCTCCGAGATCCTTAGCTCCCGAAACCTCCCCTGGTTTTTCACGTACGCAGCCAGAAAAAGGTTCGGAGTGGCCAAAACGTGATAATCCTGTAGTGGATTTTCGGCATACCTCCACTTTAGATAATTATCATCCTTAGGTGTGAAAAGTTCTCCTTTTTCCATGAGGTTATTATTATGCTGTTTAAGGAACTCAAAACCTTTAGCGTCATTCCAGGTTTTAGGATAGTTCAATATTCCATTAGCCGATTTCCAAAATATCGGATTCACAGGTCGTATGGATGTTTTCAGCTTATCTACTTCCTTCCAGCCCATTTTGAGATAACCCGGTTTACTTTGAGAATTTGGAGTGTTGAAGACAAAATTATCGCCTCTTTGTTTTCCGATCTCCAATGCTTTCAAAGTGAGTTTCTTAAAAACCCCTTTTCCCTGATGCTCGGGGTGGGTCGCAGTGTCTACCGCACGAAACGCGGAATACACCTCTTTTCCCCGTTGCCATTTCCAGCGCATAAAAGCCCGGACACCGATCACCTTTCCATCTTCCATGGCTAAGAGAACCAGCGATTTTCCGAAAGGATTATCAACATGTTTGAATCTCCAAACTTCTTCGGTCTTTTGGGAGGAAGTCTCCCCCAAACTTGCTCTGAGTACTTCCAAGATTTCCGGAATATCCTGTTCTGTTCCTTCTCTGATGTCCATCTTTGATCTAATTTGCGCTTTGCTTTACAGCGATAACATTATTTTGAGTTTGACTTCTTTTCGCGGTTTCGAGATAATATGCTTCCAGTTCAAGCACCATCTTTTTTAAACTGAAAGCTTTCACTACTCTTTCTCTGGCAGCACTTTTATATTTTTTCATTTCTTCAGGATCATCTGTTAGCACCTGACATAGATCTGCCAGTGCCTGCCAGTTTTCCACTGTACAGGTCAATCCGTCTTTTTTGTTTCTTATCACCTCTTTTATTCCCCCGGCACCTGTAGCCACGACTGCACATTCCATGCTCATGGCTTCCAGAAGGGCTATAGGCAGACCTTCGAACTGGGAGCTCATCATGAAGATATCCATAGCTTCAAAATAAGGTCTGACTTCCGTCTGAAGTCCGGGAAAGAACACTTTATTTTCCAGTTTCAGCCTTTTCACTTCCGTCTTGATCTCATCTTCCAAAGGCCCGGCCCCGACGATAATCCCATAAACATTGGAATTCTTCTCCTCAATTTGCTTAAAGACCTGCAACCACTCCACCAGCCTCTTCTGAAACCTGAAAACTGCTACATTTCCAATCACGATCGCATTTTCGGGGATTCCCAACTCTTTTTTTATATCTGAATTTCCTTTCCTTATGAAGCTTTCGGTATTCACTCCATTGAGAAGGGTTTTTACCGGAATTTCTGGATTGATATTCTTCCGTATCGAATTAGTCACATCATCTGATACTCCAAAAGCGAGGCTTTGAGAATTGAATGTAAGCTTATTTATCATTTTTGTTGCAATATGATAGCGCTCCTGCATATTATGTTCGGTATACAGCACAGGAATTCCCGTTTTTTGATGCACCAGCCTTCCAAGAAACCCGGCCCATGGTAAATGACAGTGAATAAGGTCTATCTCATGCTCCCGGCAGTATTTGATCACCTTCTTATACTGAAGGATCAACCTGATATTATCTTTAGCTTCCAAACATGTCACTTTACCACCCTCCTCCTTTATCCTGGTGACCATTTGATCTTTCCACGGAAGGAAATAGATATAATGAAAATCAAATTTTTGAGAGTCATGAAGCTGAAGGGTTTCTGGCAATAACATTTCGGCACCCCCGCGACCCAGGGATTTTATAATGTGGAGGACTTTGATCTGTGGCATTAATGGGACTTTATTTTAACAAAGTTAGCGTAAATGCCAGCCCAGCCAAGATTTTAAAATAACTTTAAGAGGTTTACGCTTACCTCAGGCTACTTCTGAAGAATATCCTGGTAAGCCTTTAGAAATTTTTGAGAAATTTCCTCATTCATGTAATCATTACAAACCTGCTCAAAGGCGAAATCAATTTTATCTTGATCAGGCATTAAGAGGTTATCCTGAATCGCTGCGGCAAAATTTTCTTCATCTCCTTTTTTAATTATAGAACCTGTTCGATCTGACACAATTTCTGAGATGCCCCCTACGTTATAGGCCACCACCGGAGTTTTGCAGTACATGGCTTCAAGTAAGACTCCCGGCAAACCTTCAATAATGCTCGGTAACACTAGCACATCTGCACTTTTTATATAAGACAGGGGATTATTTACAAACCCATAAAAACTTACCTTATCCTCCAGCTGTTTTTCCTTTACAAGATTTTCAATTTCAGAACGTAAAGGACCGTCACCCACCAGGTGTAAATGTACATCAGGTACATATTTTATTACCTTCTGAAAAATACTTATTAATCCACGATGATTCTTTTCATAACTGAAACCACCTACATGCACAATATGGTGCTTTCCTTCCGGCTTTAACGCAACAGCCTCAATGTTAGGTTTTTCTTCCAGACCAATAGGGATAACCTGGGTGCGATCTTGTAAAAATGGGAAATGGTCTAACAGATCTTTTTTAGAAGCATGTGAAACGGAGATCACTCCGTCTATCCTTTTATACAGAAATCGATTGAAAACCTTCTGAAAATTGGAATTTAGATATCTTCCTACTTCACTGGCATTTCTGAAAACAATGGGGGTTTTCCAGCCGAAAAGAATTTTTGAAAGTACGGCATATTTTAGAGTATCTCCTGAGTTGGCTTGGATAATATCCGGTTGAAACTCCACAATATATTTCTTCAGTTTCCTCCAGGCAGAAAGATCAAAAAGCCGGTTCTTTTCGGAAGCGTCGAGAGACGATATTTCTTTATTCCAGGGAAGATCGGCCTCCCCTGAAAAAACAGCTACCATCATCACTTCATGACCCTGAGTCACCTGATGGTTTCCAATTTGACAGGCAAAGGTTTCGGCTCCCCGATGCTGGGGTTTTTGAATGAGGTGGAGGATTTTCATGAGTTATAATTTACCTTCTAAATCACCCATAGAAAAATTCAGCTGGTCAGGGGAAACTTTTTTATTCTCTTTGAGTACGACCACTGCTTCCTTTCGTTCAAACGAGGCAAGCAATCTTAGGTCATGCAAATCTTTTGAGTTATAGTAATACACTAAATAGGCGTTGAATCTTCTTGCTACCGCTAAAAGCAAATCATTGAAATATTCTTTCTCACCCAATAATTCATAAACTATAAAACTTTTGATCCCTTTTATTTTAGTAAGTGAAAAAACGATCAACCCTTTATCAAAAGTAAAAATTTTATATTTCGGGTCTACATATCTCCACTTCAGATAATTTTTGGTTTTATTGGTTTCCAAAGCTTCACCTGAGTCGCTCAAAACAGGTAAAGTATCGAGCTCTCTCCTTAACAAATGAGGTTTGGCCTGGAAAGGATTGATTACTCCTATTCGGAAAGTTGAACTATTGGTAGATTTCTCCCATCCCATTTTCAAGTAACCTGGAAGGCTATTATTGTTAGGGGTATTAAATATGAAATCATATTGGCCCTTACAGTTCTCAAGTCCCTGTAAGGTCAGTTTTTTAAAGAGTCCCCGCCCCCTGTAATTTGAATCCACCACAGTATCTACCGGGCGAATGCTCCTTAGAATTTGTCCATTCCGAATAAATTCCCAGAACATGAAAACCCTTAATCCTACTATCTTATTACCAGACCAGGCGGCCAGTCCATAGGATTTTCCAAATGGATTTTCCAAATGTTTCCATTTGAAGAATTCGATAGTAAAATCAGGGTCAAGATTTGTTCTAATTAATTGGACAATAGAAATTAATTCTTCTTCGGAGTAATTTAAAGGTTTAAATAGTATTTCTTCTTTCACAGTTGAAATGGTTAAGTTAGTTTTTTCGGTTCGGGGTCTTTTTTAAACAGATATTGCTTTCAGGTAGTATGGATGGAGATTTCAAAGTTCATTCATTTTTCCGCAGCTTCCTGACAACAACTTTAGCCGCAAATATTAATTTATGCTTCCATAAATTCAACTTCCATCTCAACGACCTTTGAGTATTGAAGTTCTTGTACTCGAACGTATGAGCAAGAACCTCGACCTCTTTAGAAACTGAGAATCCATAAGAAGGATCTTTTTTCCATTTATTAAGCGATGATGTTCTAAACTGAAAATTAGTCTCGGAATTTTCTTCTTCTCCTAAAATAGATGATAATTTCACCTCACCTGAAACCAGATTTTCATACTTTAAAATAAATATTTCCAACTTATCTTTCCAAACAACCAAATTATGATAAGAACCAAGCCATTCATTCTGAAATTTTTCAGGAAAGAATTTCCACCTTTTCCAAGCTGAATATATTACCGCCTGCGGATGTCTTACAAGACCAAGGATTCGGATGTCAATATTCTCTTTATAAGCTTCTTTAAAATTTAATAACAACTGTAAATTGGATTGATTATATAGATGGTGGGGACTTTTTTCAATAAATTTCCCACCCATATTTTTTATCAGTTTAAAAAAGAATTCCTGAAATTCTTTTTCAGTCGTATTTAAGTCGCACTTAATATCTGGCAACAGGTTTTTCTTGAAAAATTCATTCAACTCCCGAACTGCTTTTTCCGGTTTTAAAGGAACCACCGATCTGTATAATTTGTCCTGTGGTAATCCTAAGATTGAAGCCACCTTGCTCCAATACAGGGTTTCTTCCTCTTGATGCTGTGTATATTGTATTGTGCGGTATCCAAAATTCATCTTTAGGTAATTCTGCAAGGCAGTTGAGCCTGAAGATTTGGATGACAAAATAATTACTAACTTCATAGTTTTATTTCTTTTATAATTTTCCTTCCAGATCACCTAATGAAAAGGTTAGATTCTGATGGAGAGCAAATTTATCATTCCTAAATACCACTACTTTCTCTTTCCTTTTGAAGGTGGTTAGAAAATTTACTTTTTCAAAATCCTGATTTTCCAGGAAATAGACGAACAAGCAATTGAGTGTTCTTGCCAGTGAATTGACCATCTTGGAAAATTGTTCGGAATCTCCCAAAATCTCATAAAGGATGAGAGTTGGAATTCCTTTAATCTTTTTTTTCTTATATATTATAAAGTTCCTTTCTCTGGTTAAAAAAGATGCAAGTTTATATGAAGGTTCGCTATACCGCCATCTGAAAAATGAAAGATGGCGATGGGTTTGAAACCGTAAATTATTTGTTGCAGGCCTAAACTCCAAAGAACTTATTTTTTTATCCTCAAAGTCCAGCTTTTCACTAAATAAATTTACTACTCCAATTTTGACTTGACCTGTAGTCATAATTCGTTCCCACCCCATTTTTAAATTGCCTGGTAGACTATTTTCATTAGGCGTATTAAAAACGAAATCATATTCATTTTCCCACTCCTTCAGCCCTTTTAAAGTGAGCTTTTTGAATAATCCTCTTCCTCTGTATGCTTTATCTATTACGGCATCTACGGGCCGTAGGGCTTTAATAATCACATTTTGAGAAGTGTTCGAAAACTCCCAGAACATAAACATTCGAAGAGCAACAATCTTCTCCTCATCCAAAGTTATGAACCCTAAGGATCTTCCGAAGGGATTCTCAAGATGTTTCCATTTAAAATGGTCCAAGGAGTAATAGGGATCCAGGTTCGCCTGGATGAGCTTAATGATCTGATCTAAATCCTTTTGATAGTCTATATTCCGAAAAATCAACATCCTCCTTGATAGAGATTAATTAGTTTTTCATTGTTGGTAGATTCCAGAAATTTATCTTCAAAATTTTCAAGACTTTTCCTGCCATAAGTCTTTAACGATTCCCTATGATCCATGAAAAATCTTATAGCTTCAGCCATGGTGTCTGGATCATGACTATTGAAAAATTTCGCGTTGATATCTTTCTTCACTACTTCATGCAGAACAGGAATATCGTTACATGCTATAGGCAATCCTGCTGCCTGGGCTTCAATTAAAGCACCTCCTAATCCTTCGTATAAGGAAGGAAAAACGAAAATGTCTGCTTTCAATAAGGATTCAGGAACTTTATTAGAAAAACCTTCCAGGCTCACATATTCCTGCAGATGGTGAGCAACAATATATTCATTTAGATCATTGGTTACGTTTCCATTCCTCCCGAAAATTTTCAGGTGAAAATCATATCCTTTCTCCTTGAGAACTTTAGCTGCCTGTAGTAAGAATATCTGGCCTTTTTGAAACTCATGTCGGCCTACATTAATTAACTGGATTCTTGCTGATGTTCGCTCGGGTCTCTCTTCATAATCCGCAAGTAACCTTTTTCTTCCTCTAGGAATCACTGTTATTTTTTCAGGATCTAGGGCAATTTCCTTTACATAATGATCTTTTACCGTGTTGGTAATACTATGAAAATGATCCACTCCCTTCTGGGCCGTTACTCGGTCAAGATATTTGTAGAACTTAAGGGTGTATGGGTTGATCTTCTTATCAGAAAAACGCTCCTTTGAATAAGTAGTATTTACCAGGCTCTCCATATGGCAAAAATCTATTTGAAATTTTGCAAAGCGGGTTCTTAAATTTGATCGGAAGAGAATACTATGCACCAGATCAAATCTCCCCTTTTTAATAATTCTTGCAATCTGCCGGCTTTGAGAAAAAAAATTCCCCTGCTCTAAAAACCCGATGGAATATCCCTTTTCCTGCATCTCCTGCTGAACACCGATTTCTTTTTCATCAAGACATAGAATCTGGAAAATAATGTTATGTTCATGGAGATGGTCTGCCAGCACAGCGGTTGATCTTTCGGCTCCACCTGCTCCCAGGCTGTCAATAACTATCAATAACTTCAAAATTTAGCGCTTTTATATTCCTTGGATCTAATCCCCAAAAAATTATTATTATCTATTTTTCATTTGCTCTCAGCAAATAACTATCCCCTTATTTTACAAGTTTACCTATTCTTTTAGTGATCGGTAGAATCTTAGAGTGCCATCCACTCAAAATAAATTTTAATTTCCAGAGAGGCGTCGTGTCATTGACAATTAACCTGGAAATCCTTAAAGGATCTATGGTGCTTTTATTGATCTTATGATCAAAAAGAAAAGAGTACTGTATTCCATGCTTTTTCAGTCTCTCCTCGGCCATAACGGAAAAATTACCATTGGGATAAGCGAATATTTCAGGACTGAAACCAAGTTCTTTTAATACAGCGGTCGATTGTGACATTTCCATATGCAGTTCCTCCGATGTACATTGATCAAACATGGGGTGCGTATGAGAATGATTCGCTATAACAATCCCATATTCCTGCATTTTCCTCAATTGGTCAGTGGTTAGCTGTGTTTGTTCTAGTACTGGTTTATTAGACATCTTTCTTAAATCCTGCAAAAAAGCTTCGCGTTTAGCGTTGGGCCAGGTTTTCACTTCCCAAATTTTTCTGTTTCCTTCTTCTTTGCCCAGGTAATATTCAATTTCATCCCACCAAAAGGGCTTATGGGTATTAAGAAGATCGGTGATCACAAAAAAGATCGCAGGAATCCCATGTTTTTTCAGTAATGGGAAAGCAATTTTATAATTGGAAATGTCACCGTCATCAAAGGTGAGAATTAGGGCATTCTTTGGTAATAGATTTCCCGCAAAAAAACCTTTCACATCTTGGTAACCTATGATATGGAACCTCTCCTTAAGATAGCACAACTGGTTTTCAAAATTTTCAGCATTACTAATCTTATGATAGGTTACCGCACATATTTCATGGTTCCTTCTCAATAATTGAAAAATATGATCAGTAAATGTTTTCTTAGTCATATTGGGTAACTATTACTCTATTACTCTTTGGTAATACCGTTCAAAGCTTTGATTAACCTGTAAGAACTCGCTTTTTATGTAATTCTCTTTTAAATTCTTCAATACCGTTACTTTTTTACCTATTTCGTTTGCATTCTTTATAATTTCTGCACTTGTATGTAATGAATAATCTCCCTCACTTATAGCTGAAAAATCTTCAAAACTTACTTGTAGGACACGGCACCCCTCAGCCAGGGCTTCAATCATAAAAGTTGAAACCGCCCCGATGACCAGGCCATAATCCTTCAGATCAATTTCATTAGAAAAAGTAACTCCGTTATTTTTTAAATGTGCATGAAATTCAGGTGATGGTAAGGCTCGTGGATGCTTCTTAAAAATAAACTCCTTATAACCGGTATTTTGCTTTAAATACCTGATTACTTCTACAAGCTTTTTCCCGTATTCCTGGTCGAACTGTGGGTAAATTTTATTTAAGGATTCCCCTACAATTAATACTTTATCAGATGGATTTAATTCTTTTACTTCCCGGAATAAATAATTGGGTAATACCTGAATTTTTTCAGGTGCCATACCTAGAGAAATATAGTGCTGAGCAAGAAGTTCACTCCATATAACAGACCTGCTTGCCGTCACTCTGAGTTCAAAGTCATACGGCTGGTAATTCGACTGATAAATGCCGTGCTGGAGGATGTAATACCTACTGTTGTCCCTTTTGTCTTCGCAAAGCTTTGCTAGAAAAGGGCTGAGGATAGAAGGGCCGCAGTTGAGAATGGAAATATTTCCTGAAGCAAAGTAGTCCTGTAAATATTTATACCCTTTCCTTGCGGCAAACAAGCGAATACCACCCCACGGAAATACATATCCAAGCTGAAAATAAAATAAGGCATTTTTTAAAAAGGGTGACTCCTCGGTATCGAGAATTACAGCATCCTTAAAAATTTTCTGAATAGCCGGCTTGGGACGGAACAAAAACAGTTTTGCATCTGTTTTCTCTTGTTCAACATTAAATACCTTGAAAAAATTTTTTATTACTGAGCGTCTGGCAAGATGTCTTTTTCTTCTGCGGAATTCAGGAAATCCTCTTTCCATAGAAGTATAAGCAGCAGTAATAAAGTGATCATCTATCATTGCATCAGGTTCTAGAGCTTTCTTATTAGAAACAGTTGTTTGAAATGGTATATTCTGGTGGTCACCGCTTTTCATGGACTTGTTCATTTCTTTTCAAGAGAAAAACGTTCGCCTTTATTCCAATCTTTATCTGCTTTTTTTCCCAGAATGTCTTTTAAATATTTTGGATGCAATCCAAATCCAGGTCTGATACTTTTCACATTTCTTTCTGTAAAAATTTCTCCAGACTTAATATCTTCCACCACATAGAGGGACCGGCTAAAATCTCTCCCCTTCTTTTGCTTTTCGGTTAAAGTATAATCAATTTTTCCAATGGCTTTCTCGGCCTCTCGTACCGCTTTGACCATTTCGGTAAACTCTGTTTCATCCATGGAAAAAGAGGCATCCGGACCTCCAATGGATTTATCCAGTATAAAATGTTTTTCGAGGATTTTCGCCCCAAAGCAGGTAGCCACTACAGGTACTGTAGATCCCATGGTGTGATCTGATAAACCCGAGGTGACAGTGTATCGCTCTGCCAGGTCCTTTACCATAACCATGTTAGCTTCCTCAATAGGGGCTGGATAAGAAGAAGTGCATTTAAGCAGTGCGATGTCCTTATTACCCATTCGATGACAGGCATCCAGCGCAAGTTCTATATCTTCCTGCCTTGCGATACCTGTAGAAATAATTACTGGTTTTCCCTTAGATGCGGTATATTCAATTAAAGGAATATCAGTAATTTCAAAGGAGGCAATTTTATAGGCAGGAGTATTTAAATCTTCTAAAAAATCCACTGCGGTTTTGTCAAAGGGTGAGGAAAAACATAGTAACCCTTCATTTGCCGCTGCCTCAAAAAGAGATTTGTGCCATTCCCATGGAGTATAAGCCTCTTCGTAGAGTTTGTATAGATTTTTACCTTCCCATATGGTACCTTTTATCAGAAAATCCTCTTTTCTGGAGTCTATAGTGATGGTGTCGGGTGTATAGGTTTGTAATTTAATACAATCAGCACCTGCTCTTTTAGCCGCTTTAATCGTTTCTAATGCAGTTTCAAGATTGCCGTTATGGTTGGCAGATAACTCAGCAATTATAAAAACGGGTTCTTCTCCTCCAATTTCTCTATTTCCTATTTTCATTTTATCGTTTTTTCAAATTTTAATTCTGACGAATTCTCAGATACTTCATTAAAAGATAACTTCTCAAAAATTCTTACAGAAGCTACGTTCTTTTTTAAAACATAGCCATAAACAGTTTCAACCGATGGCCTATTATCCTGAAGGAATTTGATACCATTTTCCAGTAAATAAGTACCCAGGCCTTTTCCGGTAAAATAGGGATCCAGTAAATAATTTATCTTCGCTGTTTGCTCATTTTCCAGGTCAAATCGTACAGAACCTGCTTCTTTACCATTGACCTCCAATAAATAATATTCTGTATTAGCATCTTCTAAAGTGCTAAAAAACCAGTTGGCATGCTCTTTTAAGGTGATTTCGTCCTTATTAAAGGAAAACCTTCTAACATTGGGATCAGTAGCCCACTGATAGGTAACCTGAAAATCCCGAACTTGAGCTTTTCGTATCTCCTTTTCCTTATTAAATTTCGCATGTATTATAACATCTAATAATTTACCTTCAAAAAAGCAATGTTCTTTGAGTTCCGCATCCAAACCAAATCCGGCTTTTTTTAATACGGGGTAAAGTCTTGGCCTTATATCAAAAGCATAGGTATAAATTTTATGAAGTTTTACCTCCTGCCAGGCGACTGTCTCCAGTAAATTCAAAAAATGGGTCCAGTGGGTTTCAAAATGGTCATTTTCCAATTCTGTCTCCATTATAAAGGAAATTTCGGCATTTCTGTCTGGCCAGTTTATATGCACCAACCCCCCGTAGCCAATACATTCCCCTCCTTCTAAGTAAGAAAACAATATTTGGGCTGGTTGATCCTGTTCAAAGGTTTTGGAAATGACCGAATCAAAATAGGTATCCTGTTGCTGCTCTGTTAGTGAGGCACTTTGACGTAAATGATACATTTGTTCATTTCGCCACTGCATGATTTTATAACGATCCTCCCTTCTGATAGGAACTATGGAAAATCCGTCAGAAGTGAATTCCTGTTGGTTAAGAGCTTTGTAAAATTTCATACTTTAGTTCTGCAAGTTTCCAATCTGTTTCGGTATCAATATCCTGAGCTTCCATCTCAGAAATTATTATGCTTCCCGCATTTTCTGATATTATTGATTTATTACTGATCAGGTTTTTTGTTCTTATGAAATAAAATTGTCCCGCATCATGGTATGCTTTCTCCAGATCCTGTGAGCGTGCATTTTCGAATTCCGGAAAGAAAAATTTCACTTTTCCATTCTTTACCTGAAGAGCCCTCTGTATAGGATAACTAAAGGGAATCACAGGAAATACAGCATCCAAATGTTCCCCAACCAACTTTTTATACGCTTCAGCCAATTTAGCGGTGTTTATAAAAGGTGCTGTAGGATAGAGACAGCAGATATGCTCATAGTTTATTCGATGAGGTTTTATTTCTTTCAGTACTTCTAGTAGAACATCAACAGTGGTAGCAAAATCACCCGCCGTTTCTGCGCTTCTCATAAAGGGAACATCTGCTCCATAGGTCCTTGCAATTTTCGCGATTTCCTGATCATCGGTAGAAACCACCACCTTTTCAAAAAGACCACTTTTAACTGCTGCTTCTATTGAATAAGCAATAATAGGCTTCCCCATGAAGCGCTTAATGTTCTTCCTGGGAATCCGTTTACTCCCACCACGAGCCGGTATTATACATAAGTTCTTAATCAAGGTAATACTCTTTTACTTTAGAAATGACAAAATCTTGTTCTTCTTCTGAAAGCGTAGGGAACATCGGTAAACTGATACAATGTTTGTAGTATTTTTCAGCCGCAGGTAGATCACCTTCCTTCCAGCCAAGATCTCTGTAATAGGGCATTAGATGACAGGGGATGTAATGAATCTGAGCATAAATACCCTGCTCTCTGAGAAAATTATACAGACCTAATCGATCATCGACTTCCAATACGTACAAATGATAAGCATGTCCTTCAATAAAACCTGACTGCCCTTTGATAAAATTTGCATTTTGGAAGGCCAGATAATATTTTTGAGCAATTTCCCTTCTGCGAGTAATACCCTTTTGGGCCCTTTTTAACTGACTAGTTCCTAATGCCGCCTGAAAATCAGTAATTCGGTAATTATACCCCAAATCCTGCATTTCCATATACCACCCGGGATAATCTTCCTTACCACCTGCAAACTCAATGGAATTGTGGTAAAGATTGTCATTTTTTACTATTCCATGGGTTCGGAGTTGCTGGAGTTTATGGTATAAACCCTCATCATTAGTGGTAATCATTCCTCCTTCCCCACTGGCAATATGCTTTACCGGGTGAAAGGAAAATATGGCCAGGTCAGCAAAATTACCATTCCCGCAATATTGTTTTTCCTCTTTAGTGTCCGTAAAATACCCTCCGGGGGCGTGGCAGGCATCCTCAATGATCCAAAGGTTATATTCCTCTGCCAGTTTTTTGAATTCCTCCAAATTCACCCCGCGTCCAGCAAAATCAACGGGAATAATTCCGTTATATGTTCCTTTGGGAGCTTCATTTAACAATTTTCTCACCGAATGAATGTCCAGGAGGTAGGTTTCAGGGTCAATATCAGCAAATACGACCTCCCCTCCACAATATCTTACACAGTTAGCTGAGGCGGCAAATGTGATAGGTGTGGTAATTACCTTGTCTCCTTGTTTTACACCTAATGCAAGGGTGCAGAGATGGAGCGCGGCGGTACCATTGGCCACCGCCACAGCGTACTTACTGCCACTATATTGGGCAAATGCTTTTTCAAATTCATTAATTCTTGGACCTTGGGTAAGAAAATCAGAATTAAGGGTTTCAACAACCGCCTGGATATCTTCTTCCGTTATATTTTGTCTTCCGTAAGGGATAGGAGATTTTATCATCATTATCTATTTATTGAACAACTTCAAAAGTTTCATCAACATGTTCTTTAATCAGGAACCGTAAGGAGTCCACGGTTTCCCACTCTGTATTTTCTCCGGAATTGTATTTGAACCCCAAAGGCACTTTTTTCGCATCAAAAGTCTCTATGAATTCCTCTAGATTCCATCGGGGGTTGGAGGGTAGAATGGCATAGTATCTTCCCAGGTCATAAGTGTAAAATGAATCAGAGGGGGTAATCATCTCCTCATGCACTTTTTCTCCAGGTCTGATACCGACTACTTTTTTTTCACATTCCGGACCGATGGCCTCTGCTACATCCATGATTTTATAAGAAGGAATTTTGGGAACAAACAATTCTCCTCCCCAGGCGTGTTCCAGGGCATGCATTACCATATCCACACCTCCCTGCAAAGAGATGTTGAAGCGGGTCATGTCAGGATCGGTAATTGGCAACACCCCTTCTTTGCGTTTTTTAATAAAGAAAGGTATAACTGAACCATTGGACCCCATAACATTTCCATACCGCACCACGGAAAATTTAATGGGATTCCATCCTTTAATATTGTTTGCGGCAATGAATAGTTTGTCGGAAGTGAGTTTGGTTGCACCATAAAGATTAATAGGCGCACAGGCTTTATCAGTTGATAAGGCCACCACCCGCTCTACATTCGTTTCTAACGCAGCATTTACCACGTTATCAGCCCCACCAATATTAGTTTTTATACATTCATCAGGATTATATTCGGCCAAATGTACGTGCTTCATAGCGGCGGCGTGGATCACGTAATCAACATCCTTAAATGCTCGGATCAATCTTTCCCTGTCTCGCACATCTCCAATAAGAAATCTTAATTGAGGATATTCTGCATGGGGAAATTCATGAGACATCTGAAATTGCTTTTGCTCATCTCTAGAATAAATTACCAGCTTTTTGACATCAGAATGATGCCGTAAAATGTGTTGCGTTAAAGCTTTACCTAAAGAGCCTGTACCTCCTGTTATGAGAACTGTTTTTTCCTTTAAATTCATTCTTTTCGATTTAAATTTACTATTGTATATTTTCTTTTCGGATTGGTTTATCATCATTACTCTTTCAAAATCAGCTTCTTAAGCTCAAACAAACTGCTGAAATTCAACAAATAACCCAGGACCAAATACACCCCTCCCCCAATAAGACTTCCTATAATTATCCGTATAATATCCAGACCTCCGGATAGCCACATTTCGACAAGAAAGATTCCTGCCCCGGCAGCAAGTGAAAGAGCTACAATAGGAATGAGGTCCCGGGTTTGCTCTAATGCCGAATAATCTATGAACTTGTCGGTATAAAACGCATTAATGAAAAACGACACCACAGAAAGCAGTACCTGTGCATACAGCAGACCAAAAATTCCGAACTGTACCCCGACCAGGATAGCTATAGTCAATAGGATATTTTTGACAATGGTCAATTTGAGCAGAATATCACTTCGACCCTTCACCGTCAGCACATTAAGATTGTACATATGCACCGGATATAAAATACCTGCTGCACATAAAATTTGAAAATAGGGAACAGCCGGCAACCATTTTTCGGTAAGTAAAAACCTGAAAATAGGTTCGGCCAATATGGCAGAAAAAACCATCACAGGAGCTACTACAAAAAGAACCATCTTCATCAATCTTTGGTATACGTTTTTCAGTCGCACATTATCCTCCTGTATAGTAGCAAATAATGGATAGGTTACACGGTTTAGGGCAAGGCTGATATTTTTTACCGGTAAATCTTTCATTGTCTCTGCACGCGTATAGAATCCAACCTGACTGGCGGCAAAAAACCTACCAATAATAATAACATAACTGTTTTCGAAAATTTTCGCTATGAGATTAGACAAAGTGATTTTATATCCAAAATTAAAATGTTCCTTAAATTTACCAGTGTCAAAAACACGACTTGGTTGCCATCCTGAATATATCCAGAATTGGAGACTTCTTACAGTTTGTGCTACCAATTGATTCCAAACTAAACTCCAAACTCCATACCCCATATATGCCATACTTATTCCCACGGTACCTCCTATAACGAGTGAAGGGAGAGTGATTATGGTTTGGGTTTTAAAATCCATATGCTTGGTCATTCTTGCTTTTTGCACAGCCATAAATGCCGCTATTATGAAACTGAGACAATATATTCGAACAATGTTTATTAATATTTCCTGGTCATAAAAATCGGCGATGAGTGGTGCAGCAAAATAAATTGCAACATAGATTATAATGCTCGCTACCAGGTTAAAATAAAAAACGGTGGAGTAATCGCCCTGGTCCAGCTCCTTACTTCTAATTAAAGAATTGGTAAGACCCGCATTTAAAAGGGCATTCCCCACTCCTACAAAGACCGATATCATCCCTATTAACCCAAATTCCTCCGGTAATAGAAGACGAGCCAGAACAATTGAAACCACGAAATTGATTACCTGGTGTCCAAATTGTTGACCAAAGGTCCAGATCATACCGGCGGTAGCCTGTTTCTTTAATGACATTCAATGAAATATATCACTATTGTATCACAATTAATTCAGTTCACTTATTAGAATTCTTTCACTCCTCCTTAATAAATTTTAAACAATCATCCCCGCCGCAACGGTTTCATTGGTATTCTCATCGATCAAAATTATACTTCCTGTATTACGGTTGTCACGATAAGCATCGGTCATTAAAGGACGCGTACATCGAATCTTCACTCTGCCAATATCATTCATGGTCAGATCTTTGTCATCGGTAATACGATTGTAGGTGTTTATATCTACTTTATAAACTACTTCTTTTATCATGGCTCTTTGCTCGTTTGAAGTATGCATGATCGTATATTTAGCTCTCGGCTTTGCCGGTTCATTGTTCAACCAGCACAACATGACATCAAACTCCTGCGAACTTTGCGGTTGATTGTTCTTTTTAACGATCATGTCTCCCCTGCTTACGTCAATATCGTCTTCTAAAGTGAGAGCGACCGACATGGGAGCATATGCTTCCTGCACACCTTGTTCTCCTGCATAGATCGAACGAATTTTTGAGGTAAAACCGGATGGCAATACAGCGACTTCATCTCCTACCCTGTAAATTCCGCTGGCCACACGTCCTGCATAGCCTCTATAATCCCTGAATTCCTCACTTTGTGGCCTTAGAACAGTTTGTACGGGGAAACGGGCATCTATCTTATTGATGTCACTGCTTATGTGCAGAGTTTCAAGAATATTCAATAAAGTCCCACCCTGGTACCAGTCCATTTCTGTCGAACGGTTCACGACGTTGTCACCTTTAAGAGCACTGATTGGAATGAAGCGAACGTCTTTTACCAAAAGCTTAGAAGAAAATTCTTCGAATTGACCTATGATATCATTATAAACTTCTTCGGAAAAATCCACCAGATCCATTTTATTGATACAAACAATAAGGTGAGGAATGTTCAATAAAGAAGCTATGAAAGAATGTCTTTTGGTTTGTTCGATGACACCATGACGAGCATCAATTAAAATAACGGCGGCGTTGGCTGTCGAAGCACCGGTTACCATATTCCGGGTATATTGAATATGTCCCGGAGTATCGGCAATTATGAATTTTCTTTTTGGAGTAGTAAAATAACGGTAGGCCACATCGATCGTGATCCCCTGCTCCCTCTCATCCTTAAGACCATCGGTAAATAAAGCCAGGTCAACGCCGTCATGTCCTTTTTTAGCACTGGTCGCGGTTACAGAGTCCAGTTGATCTTCAAAAATTGATTTGGAGTCATATAATAGTCTCCCAATCAAAGTGCTTTTCCCGTCATCAACACTACCTGCAGTTGTAAATCGTAAAAGTTGGTTATTATTTATTTCCATTGTAATTGGTGAGCTTGGTAATTTGTCTGATTTTAATAATTGATCCTCAGAAAAAGGTTTAGAAATAACCCTGTTTCTTTCGATCTTCCATTGCAGTTTCTGAGCGTTTGTCATCAGATCTATCCCCTCTTTCGGTTTTACGCATAGCCGAAACTTCATCAACTATTTTCCCAAGGGAATCCGCATCTGATTCAATTCCTCCGGTGATAGTAATATCTCCCAGGGTTCTGAACCTGATCTTTTTCCTCTGAATTTCCTCTCCTTCTTCCAGTTTTAAAAATTCCGAAGTCGGGATCCAGGAATTATTTCTCCAAACTACTTCTCTTTCATGAGCAAAATACAGGGACGGTATCTTTATGTTCTCCCTCTTGATGTAATTCCACACGTCCATTTCAGTCCAGTTACTTATAGGAAAAGCACGGAAATGTTCTCCTTCAAAGTGTTTTCCATTAAGGAGATTCCAAAGTTCGGGACGTTGATTTTTTGGATCCCATTCCCCGAAATCATTTCGGTGCGAAAAGAAACGTTCTTTGGCTCTCGCCTTTTCTTCATCCCTTCTTCCACCCCCAATAGCACAGTCGATCTTATTTTCTTCAATGGCATCGAGTAAAGTGGTTATTTGAAGAGCATTCCGGGTAGCATTCTTTCCTTTTTCTTCAGCAACCCTGCCGTTGTCAATCGATTCCTGAACAGAACCTACAATAAGTTTCACTCCAAGTTCTTTAATGAGATCATCCCGAAATTTGATGGTCTCCGGGAAATTGTGGCCGGTATCTACATGCATTAGAGCAAAAGGGATTTTTGCCGGATAAAAAGCTTTTTTAGCCAGATGAGTGACTAAAATGGAATCCTTTCCTCCAGAAAATAGAATGACAGGATTTTCGAATTGAGCCCAAACCTCTCTAAGGATGTAGATCGCTTCAGACTCCAGCTCATCTAAATAGTTTAAAAAATATTTACTCATTGTAGGCTAACTTTTCTTTTAATTTCTGAAAAATCGTTTCAACCGACTCTTCGATGCTTTGGTTCTTAGTTTTAATTTCAATATCTGGGTTAGACGGTGCTTCATAAGGGGAAGAAATCCCGGTGAAATTGGGAATCTCACCTTGTCTTGCCTTTTTGTATAACCCCTTAACATCCCTCTCTTCACAAACTTCTAAAGGAGTATTTACAAATATTTCAATAAAATTTTCAGCTCCAATAATTTCCCTGGCTTTCTGCCGATCTTCGGCAAGTGGGGAAATGAAAGCGGTAATGGTAACCATCCCGGCATCCATGAAAAGTTTGGCTACTTCCGAAATCCTTCTGTTGTTTTCAGTCCTGTCCTCCTCTGTGAATGTTAGACCTTTATTCAATCCGCTACGGATGTTATCCCCATCCAAAGAGTACGTTTTCACACCAAGATCAAAAAGCTTCTTTTCAAGTTGATTGGCAATAGTTGATTTTCCTGAACCCGACAAACCTGTAAACCAGATCACGAAGGAATTGTGACCATTTTGTTTATTCCTGTCTGACCTTGAAATATGGTAAGTATGTTTTATAATATTCTTCAATTCTTGTGTGATTTTTTTTAGGCTATATGAAATTCATTCCTGCTCAATAATTTTTTCTTTTTTCATCAAACTTTCCTGAGGCTCAGTTTCCTTCTTTTCTTCTTTTTTCCTTCTATTGGGAAGTCCGAAATCAATTTTATACCAGGTACGTTCATGCAAATAATAGAGGATCATTTTGGTTACCACTTCGGCTGCACCTATTTTAAAGCCGGTTAAAGGGTTTCCTGAAATTACCCAGGCAAGGATCATGGTATCCAGAGTACCAACAAACCTCCAGGAAAAAGTTTTCGCAAGGTGTCTTTTTTTGCTGTCATCACCATTCCTTTTAACACCCATTTTAACTTTAAACCAAACTCTTTCATGCAGGTAATACAAGACCATTTTTGTGATCACCTCTGCGACTCCAACCTTTACACCCGTGTAGGGGTTTCCGGAGATCAACCATGCCAGCAGAATGGTATCTATAGTGCCAATGACCCTCCAGGTAATGGCTTTAGCGATATGTCGTTTATAGGTCTTATCTTTCATAAGAAACTGAAAAATGACCGTTCAAAAGGTCTTCCCTGTTATAGGTCATAGGTTCACCTGTTTCCCTGAAAAGGCATTTTAGCCCTACAGCTTCACATATAGCATGTCCTGCTGCAGTATCCCATTCCATGGTAGGCGCAAAACGCGGGTAAATATGAGCCTCCCCTTCGGCCACCAGGCAAAATTTCAAAGAGCTCCCCTTCGATACGATCTCGATATCCTTTCCATGAGTTTCTTTCAGGTTTTGAATAAAATCTTGGGTGTCTTCATTCATGTGGGACCGGCTTCCTACGATCTTCAACCGATCAAAGTTTGATGCAGGATTGATCTCTTCTGCATTCTCAAGGATCTTTTCAATATCAGCTTTCTCCGATGAAACCCTGTAACGATAAGCTTTAGATTCTGAAACTACTGCAAAATACAGGGTATTCAAAGCAGGAGCATAAATTACCCCTAGCTCCGGTTTTCCGTCCTGAACCAACGCAATGTTCACTGTAAATTCGTCATTCTTTTTGATAAATTCTTTAGTTCCATCGAGAGGATCCACGATCCAGCATTGACTCCAGGCTTTTCTTTCCTTATAGTCGATCTGTTTGTTCTCCTCGCTAATGATAGGAATTTGATGAGGCACCAGATATTCATTGATGATATCATTGGCTTTTTTATCAGCAATGGTTAAAGGAGAATCATCTTCTTTATTTTCCACCTCGAAGTCATCATTCCTATATACCTCCATAATTGCCCTCCCTGCGACTATAGATGCTTCAATAGCTGTCCTTAACCTATCTTTCATTTTATCTTATTTTCAGGAAATTCAATGCCTTATCCAATTCTTTTTCCCAGGTGCCTGTGTCAAGAATCATCCTTTTTCCGTTCTCAGCAATTACCTGTTTTCTCCCTTTATTTTCAATATAAAATAACATTCCCTCCTTAAGGCTTTCGATATTTCCGGCATTGAACAATTTCACGTTTTCTTCATCCTTAAAAGTATGAGGTATTTCCCCGGCGTTCGGGGCGAGTACCGCTTTACCCGCAGCCATGTATTCTCGCAATTTTAAAGGAGAATAATGAAATCCTTCAGCACTCCGGGCACTCACCACGGCTATATCAAATTGCGATATATATTTAGGGATCTCTAAAAACTGTAATCTCCCTGTGAATATCACTTTTTCGCTTAACCCTAATTTCTTAGTTAATTTTTCCGCCTCTTTTCGTTCAGCCCCATCTCCTACTAACATTAGAACGGTATCCGAATGTTCTTCAGAAACCCTTTTAAAAGCTTTAATTACATGATCAAGACCGTGAAATTTCCTAAAACTCCCGGTCCAGCCAATTACAAATTTACCTTCCAGTTGAAATTCTTCCTTCAACCTGAATGCTGTCTCATCATTATCAATAAAAAGACTGGGTTCAACCGCCATTGGTGAAATCAATATCTTTTCTTCTGAAATTCCCATCGCCATCACTTTCTTCTTCACTTCTTCTGAAACCACCGCTACCAGATCTGCTTTCCTGAGGCTAAGTGCTTCAATTTTCTCCAGCCATTTACCCCAGAAATACCTTTTTACACCCCATTTGCTGGCTTCCCACACTACGGGAGCATGAACATAACTTATCAAGGGCACATTCAATTTCTCTGATAATTTCTTACCAGGTCCATAAAAAAGATCATGTTTCTCCCATACAAAAGCAACATTCTCTGACTGTAAAAAATCTTTTTGAAGGATCTTCCAGTTCCGGAGATTTTTCCAAACTACCAGATCATTAAAAAACGTTTTGCAAAAGGAAGGCACATAACCATATTTTCTTCTTTTCACAGGATTTCCCCTTTCCCGAAGCAAAGGATAATTCCACACCTCTTTAGGTTTTGCAATTCGGTCTGAAGTAACAACAATAGCCTTTCCCAACCTTTCTTTTGCTGCCGATGCCCACCCTGCTGCTGTTATCCATAATGCTTCTGACCCTTCCCAGGACCAGCTTGAACGAGGCATTATGAAAATAGCAGTTTTAGATCTTTTTTCTGAATTCATTCTGATTCCTTCAGTAATATTCTATTTCAGCAGGGGGATAAAATATTTAGTTTTTAATTTCCTATCGCGTAAAATTCGAAACCAATCTCTCTTTTTGTATCGGGACGAAGCAATCTTCGACCGTCAAATAAAAATGCCGGTTTCAACATATTATCATAAACTTTTTGCCAGTCCAGCTCCCTGAACTCATCCCATTCAGTAAGCACGGCAATCGCATGCGCTCCTTTACAAGCCTCCATTGGATCATTGACAACCGTAACCGCCTGCCTGTTTGCATCATTGCTACGGGTACCCAGGTAATCCAGGTCTGAAAAGATCTGCTCCTCGGTCACTTTTGGATCATAAACCACAAGCTCGGCCTGCTCATTCAACAGGTAATCAGCTACATAGATCGCTGCAGATTCCCTTGTATCGTTCGTATCTTTCTTAAAAGCCCACCCTAAAAGGGCAATTTTTTTATCTGCAACCGTATTGTACATGGTCCTTACCATGTTGGCCGCAAAACGTCTTTTTTGATGATCGTTCATGATGATCACCTGTTCCCAGTAATCGGCTACTTCCTGCAGGTTAAAGCTTCGGGCGATATAAACCAGGTTAAGGATATCTTTCTGAAAGCAGGAACCTCCAAAACCAACAGAGGCTTTCAGGAATTTGGGTCCTACCCTACTATCCATTCCCACTGCTTTGGCTACTTCATTCACATCGGCTCCGGTCTTTTCACACAATTCGGAAATGGCATTTATGGAAGAAACTCTTTGAGCAAGAAATGCGTTGGCAGTTAGTTTTGAGAGCTCTGATGACCAAACGTTCGTGGTCAGAATTTTTTCTCTTGGCACCCAGGAGGCATAGATGTTCACAAGGGCATCCATTGCTTCCTTTCCTTCTTCAGATTCAATATCTCCACCGATCAGGACCCTATCAGGATTTCTGAGATCCTCTACAGCAGTACCTTCTGCAAGGAACTCGGGATTGGATAGTATCTGAAACTTCACTCCATTCCCGGTACTATCAAGGATCTCTTTTAAAGCTGCCGCGGTTCTTACCGGTAAAGTGGATTTCTCAATAACAATTTTATCAGATTTGGCAACTTCAGCGATCTGCCGGGCACAGAGTTCGATCCATTTAAGATCTGCTGCCATACCTTTTCCAATTCCGTAGGTTTTGGTAGGAGTATTTACCGAAATAAAGATCATGTCGGCTTCATCTATTGCCTTATCCACTTCCGTAGAAAAGAAAAGGTTTCGGCCCCTGGCTTCCTTTACAATTTCTGAAAGTCCGGGTTCATAGACAGGGATATTATTTACGTCCTCATCATTCCAGAGTTGAATTCTTTGTTCATTGATGTCAACCACTGTAACCTTAACTTTCGGACATTTCTGAGCAATAACAGCCATGGTCGGCCCGCCAACATAACCTGCTCCTATGCAGCAAATATTCTTGATCTTCATCTTATAATTTTTTGTCACATTTATCCTTTAGAACCCCTTTAACGTCATAAACAACAGTTTTCCCGTTCTTTAGAACGTCGAGATCCATTTCCAGGAATTCTTTATGGGCCACGGCCAATACTACAGAATCAAATTTTTCTGAAGGCAATTTATTTACGGTAGTTAATCCGTATTCGTGCTCAACTTCAGCGGGATCGGCAAGGGGATCATAAATGGTAACATTAGTTCCATATTCCTTTAAATGCTTTACCACATCAACCACCTTTGTATTCCTTACATCGGGACAATTTTCCTTAAAGGTGATTCCAAGAACAAGAACATTGGACCCTTTGACTTTCATGTCATTCTTGAGCATCAGTTTTACCACTTCACTACTTACGTATTGGCCCATGCTATCATTCATACGTCTTCCTGCAAGAATGATCTCGGGGTGATACCCTATTTCCTGAGCTTTCTGAGCTAAATAATAAGGATCAACTCCAATACAGTGGCCCCCGACCAATCCAGGTTTAAACGGAAGAAAATTCCATTTTGTGCCCGCAGCCTCCAGGACATCCTGCGTGTCGATATCCATCATATTAAAGATCTTAGCAAGCTCATTCACAAAGGCTATATTGATATCCCGCTGAGAATTCTCTATCACTTTCGCGGCTTCAGCAACTTTTATTGTTGGAGCGAGATGCGTACCTGCCGTGATCACTGAAGCGTATAAGTCATTAACCTTTTGACCAACTTCAGGGGTGGAACCTGCAGTAACTTTAAGGATCTTCTCTACGGTATGGTCTTTATCTCCCGGATTTATCCTTTCGGGAGAATAGCCTACAAAAAAGTCTTCATTGTACTTCATGCCACTTGTCTTTTCCAATACAGGTACGCATTCATCTTCTGTAGCCCCAGGAAAGACGGTGGATTCATAAATAACAATATCTCCTTTCTTCAGAACCTTCCCCACACTTTCACTTGATTTGTAAAGCGGAGTAAGATCTGGACGATTATTCTTATCTACAGGAGTAGGAACGGTGATCACATAATAATTGCAATCTTTTATATCCTCTAGCTGGTCTGTACAAAAAAGACCATTTTTTTCACCTTCAGCACCTATTGGGTTTGAAGAAAGCAAAACCGATTGCAAAACATCATTTTCAACCTCCAGGGTAGTATCTTTTCCCTGGCGGAGTTCTTCTACCCTTTTTTTGTTGATATCAAATCCTACAACAGGATATTTTGTTGCGAAAAGACGTGCCAGAGGCAACCCAACATAACCCAAGCCGATAACGGCTATTCTTTTATCTTTCATTCTGTAAGTAATAATAAAATTAACGCAGGTTTTCCCAGTACCAGTTAACGGCTTCTTTTAATCCTTCCTCTATTTTATATTCGGGATTATAACCCATTAAATTCTTAGCTTTTTCTACTGATGCCAGGGAATGTGGAATATCACCCGGCCGGTTAGGACCATGTTTTACCTCAACTTTACCGATTTCAGGATCGTAATTAGCCAGGAATTTTTTAAGCAACTTTGTGAGCTCTACGAGATTGGTGCGATCACCAACCGCTGTGTTATATACCTCATTTAAAGCTTCCTTATTAGAAGTTGTTAGAGCTAGCAAATTCATTTGGACAACATTATCAATATACGTGAAGTCACGGGAATAGGTACCATCGCCATTGATCACGGGACTTTCATGTTTCATGAACTGCATGACAAATTTAGGTATCACTGCCGCATATGCCCCATTTGGATCCTGTTTTCTTCCGAAGACATTAAAGTATCTTAGACCAATGGTGTCAATGCCATAGGTTTTATGAAAGATGTCGGCGTAAAGCTCATTTACATACTTGGTTATAGCATATGGCGACAAAGGTTTACCAATCTTGTCTTCTACCTTAGGTAAAACTTCTGAATCTCCATAGGTGGAAGAGCTGGCAGCATAAACAAAGCGTTTTACCTCAGCATCACGGGAGGCTACCAGCATGTTTACAAATCCTGAAACATTAACTTCGTTACTTGTTATAGGATCATTGATCGACCTTGGGACCGAACCCAAAGCAGCCTCATGTAAAACATAATCTGCCCCGGAAACCGCTTTTTTACAGTCTTCCAGATTTCGAATATCGCCTTCTATTAAAGTGAAATTTGGATGATCTTTTATCGCCGCTAAATTCTCTCTTTTACCTGTCGCAAAATTGTCAAGGCAGACCACCCGGGCATTGAGTTCTAATAATGCTTCACAAAGATTGGAGCCTATAAAACCTGCTCCTCCTGTAACCAAAACTTTTGCAGATTGAAGAACTTCAAACTGATTATTGTTCATTAAGATTAATTTGGGTTGATTAATTGTTCTCGTCTCAAAGATAAAATTTCCCTGTAAGGTAATTCCTAATTTAATCTTAAAGATAACTTTTAATCAGTCCCCGTCAAATCTAACGTGAGATAAAAATTACTATTCTGCGCGAGTCGACTCCAAAAGAATTAA
>CAZNFK010000003.1:26126-50532 GCA_964572365.1 uncultured Flavobacteriaceae bacterium
GCATCAACTTTTTCGGTTAACAATAAATTAAGAAGCTTCTCCTTCAGGCTGTCCATTTTCGCCGAATTGGCAATTAAAAAGTCCTCTGTTTTAGTAAGAGCTTCTTTATATCCTGAGATCCTAAGTTTACCCACTCCCATATGATGAATGGAAGTCGCTATTCCGATCTTTTTCAATCCCAGAGATTGCAGGTATTGAGTAGCGTCAAAAAATATCTTGCGATCATCTATTCCTATTTTGTCTACCGCCATATCGAAATCGATCCTGTCATACAATACCACCGGTATGTCGTAATCGATCAAATTCTGGATATGTCCAAAATCTTTTTTTCTTTGGGTCTCTTCGGCAACAGCTATAAGTACCCCATCCACGAAACCCGTTGAAAGCATCTCGGTAATGTTTTTTTCCTCTTCCCAGGATTCATTTGAAATATAAGTTATCACCTGTAATCCTTCTTTTTGCGCCTGAGCCTCGATCCCCGACAGCACGTTAGCAAAAAAGGAATTGGAAATATTCGGAATTATAACCCCAATTGTACCACTCTTACTGCTTTTAAGGTTGACTGCTGTAGGATTTGGCCTGTATTTGTGCAAGGCAGCAAGCTCCTTGACCCTTTGAATGGTCTTGGGGCTAATTTCAGGACTGTCATTCAGTGCCTTTGAAACTGTGGAAACAGACACATTCAATAACTTGGCAAGCTCCTTTAAAGTGATACGGTTTTTCATAAATCATGTAAGGTAAGCTACAAATGTAATAAAGCCATAGAAATTGAAGCTTCAAAAATGGTTCTCCTCTTTTCTTTTTTATAAATTATCTAAAATAATTATCTACGATGAAATTTTTGAATTCCTACTGGTTTTACATTCTGGCTGCGACCATTACTATAATAGGGATCGCTACCGGCTGGTATTTATTTATTTTTCTCGTGATCCCCTTCAGTCTGTTCAACTTCAGAAAGAAAGACAAGGATCAATGACCCGTTAAAGTTATCCTAAACCGACTCCAGCATTTGCAAAGGGGCGACTTCGGACGTAATTTATATTGTAAATCAAACAACAAGATCATGAAACAGAAGGGAACACTTTCAGAAACCATAAATATGTTAAGAACTGAAGAAGGTTATGAAGAAGATTTTAACCTCCTTGATGAACACCTGGAAATAAAGTCCAAAAATGAAAAATTAGGACCGGATGATTTCACCGTAGACCAGGTATTTAGATTCGAAGGGGAATCAAACCCTTCAGATAATGCCATTCTCTATGCAATAACAACTTCCAGCGGTCATAAAGGAGTTCTCGTAGATGGATATGGTTATTCCAGTGGCCAGGTTTCAGATGAAATGATGGCTAAATTGAATGCTAAGAAAAACCGGCCAATATCTGATTAATGTCAGGTTAAAAAGTTTGGAAAAACCATCTAACTATTGTATTTTAGCTATCACTAATTTAAAAACCATAAACAAAAACTATGAGCTACTTAGGATTAGACGAAAAGAAAACGTCAAATACCGTTCAGGAACTAAATATTTTACTCGCAGATTACCACCTGTACTACCAAAAACTTAGAAACTATCACTGGAATGTAATTGGCAAAAACTTTTTTGACTTACATGAGAAATTCGAGGAGTTATATGACGATGCCAAAATCAAAGTAGATGAGATCGCAGAAAGAATCCTCACTCTTCGTTACCAGCCAACCAGTAATTTGAGCGAGTACCTCGAAAAATCGAACCTTAAAGAATCAAAATCAGATCTTTCCGATTCTCAAATGATCAAAAACCTGCTGGACGATCATGGAACTATTTTAAAACAGATGAGAAAAGTTGTGGAAGTAGCCGAAAAAGGCGGCGATGAAGGAACTATTGATCTCATTGGAGCCTACATTAGAGAGCTTGAAAAAACCAGCTGGATGCTTGATGCCTGGAAAATGAAAACTTCTGAGCAACACAAGCCGGTTTAAAGCACTGTAAATGCAGGAGAATTTTAATTTCAACGATTCCATAGAAGGAATCTGGGAAAAATTAGGCGAATGGACAGATTCTTTGATCTTAAGTTTGCCTAATTTCATTTTGGCCATCCTGGTATTCACACTATTTGTGATCGCTGCAAAATATGTAGGAAAACTGCTGGGCAGGATCTTGAGGTTTAAAGTAAAACAGGATTCCATAAGAGAGATCACCATAAAGATCGTGAAGGTACTGGTGATCGTGCTCGGATTCTTTGTTGCCCTCGGGCTTCTAAATCTGGACACCATTTTAACTTCTGTCCTGGCAGGAGCCGGAGTAGTTGGATTGGCCATTGGTTTAGCTCTTCAGGGAACACTTAACAATACTTTTTCGGGTATACTTTTAAGTTTTTTGCCCGAGCTCCAGATTGGAGACTGGATAGAAAATAACGGCTATGCCGGAAGAGTTGTTGAGATCAACCTTAGAAGTATCGTGATAAAGGAAGCCGATAACAATTATGTGGTGATCCCCAACTCCCAGGTAGTTGATGCACCTTTCAAAAATTTTTCCAGGACCAAGAGATCAAGGGTAATGCTCGATTGTGGTGTCGCGTATGACTCAGATCTTGAACAAGTACAGGACCTTACCATCACCACTTTATCTGAGATATTTCCGCAGAAAGGGAATGAAGAGATCGAATTCATGTACAAGGAATTTGGAGACAGCTCTATCAACTTTGTGGTAAGATTCTGGGCAAACGTTTCTTCGAACCGGGAAATTCTTATTGCTCGTAGCAAAGCGGTAATTGCCATTAAAAAAGCATTCGATGCAAATGATATCAACATTCCTTTCCCTATCAGGACTTTAGAGTTCACAAATAAATTGAATGTTGCTCGTACGCAAAAAGATTAGCTTTTACGATCAACTGGTATAAAAAAACTCCCGGATCTATCGGGAGTTTTTTTATTTCAAGTCTTGGTCCTCTAGAAATTCAATCCGAAACTAAAACTAAACCTAAAGCCTTCCTCTCCTGTAAAGAAATTGAATCTTCCGCTTAAAGCCTGGGCACTGTTTATCCAGAATCCACCACCATAGCTCTCATGCCATGGGTTGCTGTCCTCCCCGTCCTGCCATATCTTTCCGGCTTCATATCCTGCAAAGACCCCAATCTGTACTGGTAATATTGGTGTCTTAAACTGTTTAAAACTATACCGAAGGTCGGCACCGGTTGCAAAAGCACTTTCCCCGGAAAATCTCTGGAGCCTATAGGCCCGTAGACCATTATTACCGCCGAGATTTGCTGCCTGATAGAATTCGAAGTCATCGCCAAGATTGATTTCGGCCTGTACGCGGGGATTAAGTACCAAACGGTCACTCCTGGTAATTCCTCTGAAAAACCCGAGGTAAGGGTTCACATAACCATAGAAGTCATTAGTATGCTGTGTATTCATCTTTCCTCCAACGACCAATTCGAATTTCATCCCGTTCGAAGGATTCAGCACGTCGTTATAACTTTCATAGCGGTAAGTTCCCTCTACACCGAGAAAATATTTTCGATTAAAAAAGTCCGGTTCAGCAGCAAATTCTTCGGTAATAAATCTTCCTTCGGTTTCCTCTACCTCTACTCCCTCAAAAGTCGCGACATATTTGAAGAAACTTCCAAAAGGGCTTTCCCTTACAAATCCGGCTTCCCCTCCAATTCGGCTTATTTTTACACGGTTATAATCCCTGCCTAATTCATCTTCAGGATTTGAAGTATCATTCCCATAGCCAAAAAAGTTGCGGGTAAAATTAGGACTCGTAAAATGAGCTCCCAGGATCAGGTTATATTTTCCAAGAATATTGGCGAATTCCCCGTCATAATAAGCATCAAATCCCTGGGTCGCGAAATAATACCCCCCGCTTATGCTGTGCCGTGATGTGAAAGGATTTCTTCTAAACCCATAATTGGTTATAGATCCCCTTATTCCTATTTTTATTCCGTCATCAGGATTGTATCCTACCGCAGGTACGATGCGGGTTGTGGAATAGATCTTTCGGTCCTTATCAAATACATTCACTTCATAATCGTCAGTGAAGTTTATATCGCCGCCTTGGTTCACCTCCACCGTATTGGGTTTGGATTTATAGTCATAAACTTTAAGCCTCTTTCCATTCCTAATGCGATACACATCATTATTCTGTCCTCCTATTAGTCGGGTTAGCAGAGGATCTTCCCCTTCGCCAAAAACCTCAAAAATATCGTCATCATCCAGACCATATACCCAGATTTGATCTGTAAATTCATGGGAATAAACCCGGGAACTTACAACATCTGCCTTCTTTCCTTCCTTGATCCGGAAAATGGTCACCTTTGTTTTCCCTTTTGGCAACCTTTCCACTTCAATATGATCATCTTTATCTGTTCCGGTAACTATGGCCGTTTTAGCCAGTACTTTATAATAACGCTCAATGATATCAACCAGGTTACCTCGACGTGCTTTCAAACTGTTCATGATCTTTTCTGAAGACTCTCCGCGGGTTTCCTCCGGCAACTTTGCAAATGCCTCTTCTATGACCTCATCTGTGATATGTTCCTGAAGGAATTTCGCCTGCTGTATCCACTCTTCCCTTCCGGTATTCTGAAGAAGGCTTCTATCAAGACCAAGCGCTGCGGAATTGAACCATTCCACATCTTTAATATCTTCATTATACAACGCGAATTGATTGGCTATACCCGTAAGCCCCCTTAAAGTGGCCAGGAAAGCCCCGTCAAAATTGGAGAAAACCTGGTCTCTATCCCTCGGAATAGGTTTGAAAAGATGGTTTCTTTCTTCATCTTCAAATTCACTCCATCTCCATTGATCCTGATGACGGTCCCAATCCCCCACTAGCATATCAAATACCCTGGCTCGAATGTAAGCTTCCTCATCGAGACGGTATTTCTCATCTCTTCTCAAACGTTCAAACACACCAGAAGTACTCTCAATATCATGATCTGGAGAACCGAAAGATTCATATCCCGTCCAGTTCTCCTCGGGTCTTTCCACGATCATATAAAGTTCATCCCCATATTCGTCGTTATAAGGCCCCAGGGCCTTTTGTTTAGGCACGTAATATAATTTTGGATTAGTGTGATAAATTCCGGCGGCTTTTGATAAAGTGGGGATCGCCATAAATCCGTATGGGTGCGCTGAAGTATAAAAGTCTTCGATGATATCTTCGGCCAAGGTGTTCTCAAATTCAGATTCTACCGAAGCATCTTTAAAAGCCACCGTTTGCAGGAACTGCACAGCACTTTTCTTAATAGCCCGTAAATTATAGTCCCTTCCTTGCTTGTCTTTTAACCTCAACGAGCGGGTTTGGTGTCCGCCTCCGGTCCTTACGACTTCCAGTCCTCCAAAAAGAGTGTCAAGATCTACTACTTCAGCTTTAATCTTCGTTCCATATATTTCCCGATACCTGTCACCCCAAACACTTTCATAGACATCCGTCTTTTCGGTTTCTTCAGGCTTGTAAACAGAGGCTTTCATATATTTTGGGAAAGATGTAGAAAGAGTATCTACATTGATGGGTTTTGGCGCCGGGAAAACTTCCTTCTGGTACAGCAGCCGTGGCTGATTGTCAAAACTTCCGTAAAAACTGGCCCAGCTTGAACCATCTTCGAACACATCAAGAACTGCAAATCCCTGACCTTCAATAGCAAATAAACCATCATTCCCCAGGGAAACATTGGTAGCCTTTGAACCGGAACCGGAGACGATCTGTTTCACACCATCGTGTTCTATATATTGCAAACTGTGTTCGTGACCGGAAACAAAAATGACATTTCCCCACTGTTTTGAAATGGTGGCAAGTCTCTTCACCATTGTTTTATAACGAAGATTCTGAGTATCCTGAATTGAAACTCCGCCACTGGTTCTTATGAGCATGGCGAGAGAACCCAGGATGGGCACCGGGATCTTCTTTTGAGAAGGGTACAAATGCTGGTTGAAATTATAATGTCCTCCATGAACTCCATTCGTGTACAATGGGTGGTGAACGGCAAATACCACAGTTTTGTTCTGGTTCTTCTTTAATTCACTTTCTATCTCCAGGAAAAGGGCTTCCCGGGTTTTAATTGAACAGTCATCATTAATGGAAGGGTGGTTATCCCAATTGGTCAAATACCATTGAGAATCGAGGACTAAGAGCTGGATATTTTCGGAAACCTCTATACTTTCAAAGGCACAACCGGGATCGGGATGAAAAACCCCTTCTCTTTCCAATACCTTCTCCAAATAGTCTTTTTCCCTTTTCAACCCCGGAATTCCTTCATTGTACCAGTCATGGTTTCCCGGAATAAAAATTATTTTTCCGTCATAGTTTTCCACGGCGTCCAACTGGGCATCCAATCTATATTCTGCTCTTTCCCGAAGCGGATGATCCTCTCGCACCAAGCCATCTGGATAGATATTATCTCCCAGGAAAAAGGTATAATTTCCGTATTGTTTTACCGAATCAAGATAAGTCTTAAAGGCCAGTAAACCTTCCGAAGTTCCTCCCGGCAGGGCGTACCCGCCATCCCCTAAAAGATAGAAAGATCTTTCGATCTTCTTATTTGAAGGATATTTAAAATCAGCTTTGGGTTCTCCGTCTTTGTACTTGGGTACATTGTAGGTAGAACAGGCAGAAAAGACGATAAGGGCTAGCAGTGTTAGAAATTTGTTATTTTCTTTCATAGAAATCAAATCGGGGGATTTTTTTGTAATTTGGCAATGAACCTAACTCATACTGAATGACACCCCTTGTTGAGAAAGCTGAAAAATTTGTAAAGAATTTATTCCGAGAAAAATTACCCAATACTTTCATTTATCACAACTTTAAACACACACAAAGGGTAGCTAAAAGTACTAACGAATTAATTGAAAATTCTGAAATTCATGTTAAACAACAGGAAGTACTCCTTCTTGCTGCATGGCTGCATGACACGGGTTACACGGAAACTTATACCGGGCATGAAGAAAAAAGCGTGGAAATAGCCAGCGCCTGGTTAGCGGAAAATAAAGCTGATGAAGAAATGATCTCTGAAGTTTCCCGCTGCATAAGAGCCACCAAAATGGGAGTGGAACCAAGTGATATTTTAGAAAAGATCATCAAGGATGCAGATACCTCGCACTTAGCCAAAGATTACTTCAGCGATACCAGTGAATTACTCCGTCAGGAACTGCGCTTACAAAATATAAAGAATTTTGGGGCCCAGGATTGGATCGAACAGAACATCAAACTCTTTACTCAAAAACACCAGTATTACACAGATTACGCCCGGTCTAAATGGAAGGATAAAAAAGACGAAAACTTAGGTGATCTTCTGGAAAAGGAGAGAAAAATAAAGAAAAAGATCGCCAAAGAGGAAACCAAGGCGAAACTGAAGATAAAGTATAAAGATAAAAGCCCCGACAGAGGAATCCAGACCCTCTTTAGGGTGACTATGCGAAATCACCTTAAATTGAGTGATATTGCCGATGCCAAGGCGAACATCCTGCTTTCGGTAAATGCCATTATCATCTCCCTAATGATCGCCAACTTAATTCCCGATCTTACAGCCCCCACCCCCGATTATCATCTTATGATCCCTACCCTGGTGCTGATTTGTTTCAGTGTGGCTTCGATCATTGGCGCTATAATGTCTACCCGGCCTGACATTACTACCGGGGAATTTACCCGGGAGCAGGTGAAAAAAAGGGAGGTAAATGTATTATTCTTCGGAAACTTCCACCGTATGCCCTACGATCAATTTGAATGGGCCATGAATGAGATCATCCATGATCACAGTTATGTTTACGAGTCGTTGATGAAAGATCTTTACCTTTTGGGTCAAGTGTTGAACAGGAAATACAGGTTGTTGAGGATAACCTACAATATTTTCATGGTAGGGATAATCCTGTCTGTTTTAAGCTTTATTGTTACTTATTACTTGGTCTAGCTATTTAGTCTAACTCCTTGATGAGATCTTCATAAGTGATCACCTGCTCCTGCGAGTTTTCATCGGCCAGGTGGTAAAGAACGTCCACGCGTATGGCTTTTAGGCCTATAACCCCCTGCACATCTTCCATTTCCAGCATTTCCACATTATTCCCCAGGTATTTTTTTGCCTGCAGGTATTCAATGTAGCGAAGGTATTCCCGCTCATCTTTACGGTTGGAATAAATGATCGCAATCTTTCCTTTTTGGGTAATGCGCTCTTCAGTATCCTTAATAAATGCTTTATCGATCCGTTTTTTTATGATCTCATACCGGGCGTTGTAGGTGCCGTCTACATCAAACTTCTTTTCATCCATTCGGTAACGAATGGAAAGAGTGCTGTTGTAAACAAGTATCAATGAAGCTGCCTCGAGTTTTAAAGGCATATTTTCCTGAACCTGGTAAAACCTGTTCTCCATCTCACACATGGTGCTCAATTGCCATAATCTAAGGTTAAAAAGGTAAACTTCATCAAAAGGTTTGGTCTTATCATTTGTCAAGGCTGCTCCAATATAGATATTGTGCTCTACCCCGTCGGTTTTATATCGTTCAAAATAATGAGGATAGATCTTTTGTGCTTCCACCTGTTTTCGGTCTATGTACCGGGCCATAGTACGGTTTATCTGCTGTACCGCTTCGTCATAGTGTTTCCTGTGATTGTAAATGATACCGGTATCAGAATTGATCCTCTTGCGGTAATTCTCCACGCTTTCACTGAGTTTGGGAGTCTGTTTTTGAATGTGGTCCAAGACAGGACGAATTTCCCGCTGCAATAAGTTGAACACCTTTTGCTCGCTCGAAGCATTAAGGCTTTCCGACAATTCATCTTCAAATTCTTTAATTCGGAATTTCACCTGTTCATAGATATCCAGTTTTTCTCTTTCTTCAGCCTCGTTAACGATCTTTCTGATCTGGGATAACTGGTCGAGAAGATCTCTTTGTATGGCATCATTTCGTGCTTCGGAAGATGCCACTATATCAATTTGACCAAACAGCGGATGAACATTTTCGAATGAAATATCTTTAAATGAAGCCAGCCCGTCTTCATCAAGATCCCTGATGAACTTTCGGGCCTCTTTCTCAAAGATCCAGAGGACACTGGGATGAATAGAGGTACATTCACTTTGGATGACTGCTTTCACCCGGTTTTCATATTCCGTTTTGTTTCGCTCTACAGCAGTGACAATATAAGGAAGGATATCTTCAAGTTTAGTCGCATTTACACTGTTAAGCTCATTTTTTCTGAACGAAACGATCTCCAGGATCCCAAGCAAAATATCATTTTTGGCAATGGGAGCGAGAATAACACTTTTCACCTCTCTCTCGATAAGATTCCTGGCAAGAAGATTATCAGGATTTTCTTCAGCATAATTTTCTACATTCGAAATTGAGAAATAGATATGCTGCTTCATTATGGCTTCAAAGGCATCATCTCCCATAGCCGCCCTGCAATCGAGAGTATGTTCAGAATTGAGGATAAAACTTGTCGTGCCTTTACCTCCCATTTTTTCGAAACAGGATTCCTGTTCATTATACAGCGTAAAACCCACGCGCAGATCTGGGATCTTATAAATTGACTTAAAGATCTCCTCGAACTTTTCGATCTCCTCCTTACCCGAAGTATTCCTTTGCAGCAAAGTAGTCTTTAGATCAGATATAGCATCGTCAACCGTGACATCTGTAAGGGTGATTATGGTAAATCCTTTAAAGATCCAGCTACGTGGAGGGAATTTTTCCTTCCAAAGATCAATATTTTCGATATTCTGAAGAAGGGTATCCACGTCTTCGTCTGTAATTTCTATAGAAAGGTCTGTAGGTTCTATTTCTACAAAATCTGAATTAAGATCTATCCTGTAGTGTCGCAGGATTCCTTTTTCATCGGGAATATCATAATAAAGCGGCCTTGAAAAATCGATATCATACCCGTAGTGGTTGTTCAGGATCATGATGCAGGCAAAGATGTAATCCAGATCTTCATTCAGGTTTCGCATGGAAAGATTGAAATCTTCCCCCGCTTCCTTCAGGATCTCCCTGAACCTGGCCGTGGAATTGAAGATCACATTGTGGAACGGGATCGAGATCGCCTTGATCTGGTTTTCAGAAAGTATCTCCGGAAAAAGATCTTTCATAAGGATCTTTATAGGATCCTTGTATTTGACAAGGTCTTCCCCACTCTCAATTCCTGCGGTAAGAGCCGGAAATTGCGAAACATAATTCAGCATTTTTTCAATGTACTCCCTGGAGATCGTACTGGTCTCACTTTCCAGCTGTTTGCGATATAGTTGGGTGATCTTATGAAAGCTGATCTTGATATTGAGGGGAAAATCCTTTTGCTTCTTCATATTCTAAAAATAGATATTTTCTCTCCCAAGAGTGCGCTATCACTCTACATTAACAATAATTTATGGAAATGTCGTTCGGCACAATCACAAGTTCCTTATTTTTGTACAAAACGAATAAATTATGCGTAAAATTTTAATGCTTGGTGTACTGGCTGCATTTGCTTCCTGCGAAGAAGACAAAGATGGTTACATCATCAGCGGAACGGTGGAAAATGCCACTGAAGGACAAGAGATCTATGTTTCAGAACTAAATGAGAGCAATACTCAAACTGTACCTGTAGATACCATTGAGGTAGTTGATGGTAAGTTTGAAGTGGATCTGCCTGAAAAAGAAAGTCCGGCTATCAGCTTTCTAAATCTGAAAGGTACCAGAGGTAATATCTTGTACATAGCCGATAACACTCCTATTTCTTTTACCATTTACCCGGATAGCCTTTACGCCTCTAAAGTGAGTGGTGGAAAAGACAACGAGATCCTCTATGAGTACCTTGGAGAGATCAAGGAAAATAATAAAAAAATGGCGGAGGCAAGAAATGCCATGAGAGAAGCTTTTTCTTCCCAGGACACAGCTAAACTTCAGGCTTTACAGCAAACTCAGCAGGAGATTGCAGACAAAGATAAGGTGAATAAAAAGGAACTGGTGAGCCAGAATCCAAACTCCATTGTTTCGGTAATGGTATTGCAGGACATGCTGAATACCAGGATGTATACTTCTTCGGAATTAAGAGAACTTTTCGACAATCTTTCTGCTGAAGTAAAACAGACCTCCCTGGCGAAAACGCTGGACCAAAATTTAAAGAACCTTAGCCGAACCGATGTGGGCAGCAAAGCTCCCAACTTCAGTGCTCCAACTCCCGAAGGGAATGAACTTGCCCTGGAAGACGTCCTGGGAGAGGTCACTCTGGTAGATTTCTGGGCCTCCTGGTGCAAACCATGCAGAGTGGAAAATCCAAATATTGTAAAGGTTTATGAAAAATACCATGATAAAGGGTTTAACATCATCCAGGTTTCCCTTGATCGTCCCGGTCAAAAAGAGAAGTGGATGCAGGCAATAGAAGAAGATAAACTAGGAGACTGGAACCACGTTTCCAACCTCAAGTTCTGGCAGGATCCTATTGCTGCACAGTATGGAGTAAGAGCAATCCCTGCGGCTTTTCTTCTTGACAAGGAAGGAAATATAGTTGCAAAAAATCTTCGTGGAGATGATCTTGAAGAAAAGGTTGCTGAACTTGTAAACGGAAATACACAAAATCAATAACGTATTTATTTCCACGGAATAGAATAGAACAGAAACTAAAAGCCCCCCAAAAATTGAACTTTTGGGGGGCTTTTTTTTATGGTTAAATTTTTTCTTACTTCAGAAGAAATCCTACGTTCACTTTGACCGAGATCTCCATTTCACCCGGCGCTAAAGTTTCCTGCTGCTCACTATCTGCCGCTTTCATCTCCATACTTCTATACATCGGCATAGGGTAATTTCCGTTTTCTATTTCATTTATCATATGAGCTTTTCCAACCTCCTGGCCTAAAGCTCCGGCAAATTCGATTGCTTTCTCTTGGGCGTTCAAAACTGCCTTTTTTCGGGCTTCAGATTCCAGCTCCTCTTTTTTCGAAGATTGAAACTGGATACCATCGATCCTGTTCAACCCAGATTCCAATAGACCACTCATTAACTGTTCATATTTTTCCAGGTCTTCCAGCTCAATGGAAATGGCCTGATTGGCAGAATAAAATGTTTCTTTGGAATTATAATTATAATCCTTGTTCAGGGTAATATATTCGGTTTGAAAATTCTTCGAGGGTATTTTCTGAGATTTCAGATATTTAATAATTTCATTTACTACCTTATCGTTTTGCGCCTTTACTTCGGAAGCTGATTTCCCAGTGTGTTCAATCCGGGCCCTGATGAGCACCTTATCGGGAACAACTTTTACGGTCCCTTTTCCGGTTACGGTAATTAAAGATAATGGGTTTTCCTGGGCTACCCCTGTGACAAAAACAAATAGAAATAAGGTTAAAAGTACTTTTTTCATAATAAATTTGGTTTAGTTTTTGATTTTTACAAAATCAATGCCAATTATCCTAACTTTCCCGCCTTCTGAAGAAAAAATAGCAAAACGATAGGGATCGCCAAAAGTATCACCATGAGCAAATGATCTGTAAAGATCCAGGGAGCCAGGATCAGGGTTAAAATGTATCCTCCCACGGCTCCGCCAAAGTGAGCATCATGTCCTATATTACCAAGTTGTCGCTTCATTCCATAAATGGAATATAGCATATAACCTATTCCAAAAACGTAGGCAGGGATGGGTATTGGGATAAGAAATAGGTACAGGCTCATATCTGGATACAACAGGATGGCCGCGTATATGATTCCCGAAACAGCACCGCTGGCACCCACCGCATTATACGCATAATCATGTTTATGAAAATAGTATGAAAGAAGATTTCCCAGCAGGAGACTTGCGAGGTAAATGAGAAGAAATGCCGTACTCCCCATTGATTCGATCACCACATCGGCAAAGAAATAAAGGGTCAACATATTAAGAAAAAGATGGGCGGTGTCTACGTGAAGAAATCCGGATGAAAGGATGCGTAACTTATCTCCTCCCTTTACTGCTGTAGCATTGAATTTATATTTGTCAAAAAATAATCTGTCTTTAAATCCTTTAAATGAAATGATGACATTGGCGGCAATTATCACAATGGTCACCAGGTTTAAATCTCCCATATATGGTTCTGTTTACTGCCAAATATAGCATATATTTGCCTAAATTTTTCCGCATGCAGCGTTTAGTTTTCTGGCTGGCCTATCCTCTTCTTTGGTTGATCTCTATTTTACCTTTTAGACTTTTCTACCTGGTTTCAGATGTGGTATATGTCATTGTTTACCACCTGGTGAGGTATCGTAGAAAGACCGTTACTTCAAACCTTAAGCTTGTTTTTCCCGAAAGATCTTCCGAAGAAATTAGTACAATAAGAAAGAAGTTTTACAAACATATGGTCGACATGTTCCTGGAAATGATCAAGAGCATATCAATTTCCAATGAAGAACTTAAAAAACGATTTGTTTTTACCAACCTGGAAGAACTTCAAAAGATAAGGAGCATGAACAAGAGCGTGCTTCTTGCCTGTGGCCACTATGCCAGCTATGAGTGGATGAACGCGCTCCAGTTATATGGATTGGATTACCGTGGCTTTGGGGTCTATAAAAAAATAAAGAACCGGTACTTTGATAAACTGGTCAAAGACATTCGCGGAAGATATGACGGGGTGCTTATTTCAACTACTAAGGCTACCAAGACCATCACTGAAAACCAGGAAAAAGAGATAATGGGAGTCTACGCCATGATCGCAGATCAATCTCCGAAATTAAGCCGCACCAGAGCATGGGCTAATTTTATGGGAATTGGGGTTCCTGTTTTTACAGGTACCGAGAAACTTTCTAAAAACCTGGATATGGCAGTGGTTTACCTACATGTAGAGAAGGTAAAAAGAGGCTTTTATTCTGCCACTTTTGAAACCATTACCTATGAACCTGCCGGGGAACCGGATCTTGATATTACCCGCAGGTATTTCACCCTTTTGGAGGCCCAGATCTATAAGGCTCCTGAATATTATCTTTGGACCCATAAAAGATGGAAGCACCGCAATGCTCCCATCCCTCATGATGCCGTGGTCATTAGGTGAGACCTGCTATGTCTTTAATTTCTGAGATCATTTTTTGAGCCACTTCATCAGCCTTCTGCTGTGAGCCAGCTTCGGTATATATCCTGATAATGGGTTCTGTGTTTGATTTTCTTAGATGCACCCAGAAATCTTCAAAATCTATTTTTACTCCGTCTACCGTTGAAACTTCTTCTCCGGCGTATTTTTTCTCTACCTCCTTCAGGATGTTATCTACATCAAGTTCAGGGGTAAGTTCGATCTTATTCTTGCTCATAAAGTAGGAAGGATAGGTTTTCCTGAGTTCAGAAACCTTCATTTGTTTCTCGGCAAGGTAAGTCAGGAACAAAGCCACTCCCACCAGGCTGTCTCTTCCGTAGTGCAATTCAGGATAAATAATCCCGCCATTTCCTTCCCCGCCAATGATCGCATTGGTATCTTTCATTAGCTGCACCACGTTCACTTCCCCAACTGCACTGGCCCGATAAGTGCCGCCGTGTTTTTGGGTAATATCTCTCAAGGCTCTTGAGGAAGAAAGATTGCTTACCGTATTTCCGGGCGTTTTACTTAAAACATAATCTGCACAGGCGACTAAAGTATATTCCTCTCCAAACATCTCTCCATCCTCGCTTATAAAAGCTAGACGATCCACATCGGGATCCACCACGATGCCCAGGTCAGCATTTTTTTCTTTTACCAGGTTACAAATATCGGTGAGATGCTCCTTTAAAGGTTCGGGATTATGTGGAAAGTGACCCGTCGGCTCGCAGTAAAGCTCGATCACATTTACACCCATTCGCTTTAATAGCCGCGGAATAGCTATTCCACCTGTAGAATTGACTCCATCAACAACGACGGTAAAATTAGCTTCGGAAACCTTTTTTGCGTCCACTAACGGAAGCATCACGACCTCTTCGATATGAGTATCGATATAATGTGTGGCCGGTTTAATATTTCCGAGAGAATCCACATCAGCAAAATTAAAGTCTGCTTTTTCTGCTATTTGCAGGATCTTGGCACCTTCACTACCACTAAGGAACTCTCCTTTTTCATTCAGAAGTTTTAGGGCGTTCCATTGTTTTGGATTATGGCTTGCCGTAAGAATTATACCGCCATTGGCATTTTCCATGGGTACTGCCACTTCTACAGTTGGGGTGGTAGAAAGATCAAGATCTATAACATCTATGCCCAGCCCAATGAGGGTATTCATCACCAGCTGCTGGATCATCTCCCCTGATATGCGGGCATCTCTTCCCACTACTACTTTTACAGGTTTATCTTCGTGCTGGTTCTTTAACCAGCTGCCATAAGCTGCTGCGAACTTCACCGCATCTATTGGAGTGAGATTTTCTGAAGGCTTCCCGCCAATAGTACCGCGTATTCCTGATATTGATTTAATTAAGGTCATTGAAAATTGGTTTTTAGAAAAGTTCTTAGGAACGTGTCCTGCGCTTCTTCTATGAAGCTATCCCTGCTTGCAGGGAGAACAAATATACAAGCCTTCTGAAGCAGTAACAAAAGTTAACAAAAATTAAACAGTCAAATTAGTACCTTAGTCTGCATGAATTTTCTTGCCCATATATTCTTATCAGGAAAAGATGAAGACCTTACCATCGGAAATTTTATTGCTGACTCCATAAAAGGGAGAAAGTACCTCAATTACCCGCCGGGTATCCAGAAAGGGATCCTTTTGCATCGAGCAATAGATTATTATACAGATACTCATCCTGTGGTGCGAAGGAGTACTTCCAGGCTTTTTGATAAGTACAGTCACTACAGCGCCGTTATAGTAGATATTTATTACGATCATTTTCTGGCTTCTAACTGGAGCAGATATTCAAATATTCCCCTTGAGAATTTTATTGCCGATTTCTACCTCCTGCTCCAGAGGAATTTTTCGATCCTTCCGGAAACCGTACAGCAATTTTATCCTTATATGGTAGAGGAAAACTGGTTGTTAAGTTACGCCAGTGTCCCGGGTATACACCGAATTCTTTATCAAATGAACCGCCGCACCGGAGGTAAGTCAAAAATGGATGAAGCTGTCAGGGAACTTGAGGAGCTATACGACGATTTTGAAGCAGATTTCATCACCTTCTTTCCTGATCTACAGGAATTTTCAAGAAAAAAGATCAAAACCCTATAAAAGCATATGAAAAAAGTTTTATTCTGGGCCTTTCTCGCCCTCCATCTTTCGTGTAAGACCAGTTTACAACCCTCTGCTCCACATCTTGAAGAAGGTCGGGGGGTAACCGCTCAAAATGCCATGGTAGTTTCGGCCAGGAAAGAAGCCTCCAAAATAGGACTTTCAATAATGAGATCGGGAGGAAATGCTTTCGATGCCATGGTGGCAACTGAAATGGCCCTTGCAGTAGTATATCCCTTTGCAGGAAACCTCGGAGGCGGGGGGTTCATGGTTTATCGAAAAACCAACGGTGAAACAGGAGCGTTAGATTACAGGGAAAAAGCTCCAAAAAAGGCTCACAGGGATATGTACCTGGACGAAAACGGAGAGGTAGTTCCCGAAAGAAGTCGTGTTGGAGGAATGGCAGTGGGTGTTCCCGGAACAGTGGCCGGAATCTTTGCCGCCCATGAGAAATTTGGAAGCCTCCCCATGAAACAACTACTGGAGCCGGTAATCGCTTTAGCCGAAAAAGGATTTGTGGTGTCAAAAAATCAGGAAATGAACTTCGAATATTACCGGGACATGTTTTTAGAAGTCAACAAAGATACGATTCTGTTTGCCAGGCAATACAAGGCCGGGGACACGATAAAGAATAAGGCTCTTTCTACTACCCTTCAGCAACTCGCGAACGAAGGAAAAGATGTATTTTATAAAGGAAGAGTCGCAAACGAGCTGGTAGATTTTCTTCAAAACCAGGGCAGTATAATCACTTTAGAAGATCTGGCTGCATACGAAGCTAAATGGCGGGATCCGGTGTCAATAAACTATAAAGATTATAAAGTCATTTCCATGTCCCCGCCATCGAGCGGCGGAATTGTTCTTTCTCAGATCTTGAAAATGGTTGAATCCTACCCGCTGAGAAAATTCGGACACAATTCTTTACGAAGCATTCAGGTTCTAAGCGAGGCAGAAAAAAGAGCATACGCAGACAGGAGCTTTTATCTGGGAGATCCCGATTTTGTGGAAATCCCCACATCATTCCTCACAAGTGTGGAATATTTACACAACAGGATGAAATCCTTCACTTTTGAAGAAGCTACACCTTCTGTGGAGATCAGCCACGGAAACATTCCGGGCTATGAAAGCTTGGAGACTACACATTACTCTATTGTTGACCAATACGGCAATGCGGTTTCTGTGACCACCACCCTAAATGGGGCCTATGGATCAAAACTTTATTCTGAAGATCTTGGGTTTTTTCTGAACAATGAAATGGATGATTTTAGCGCGAAACCCGGTGTTCCCAATATGTTCGGACTTATTGGTGGAGAGGCAAATTCAATAGAACCGGGAAAAAGAATGTTGAGCTCCATGACTCCTACTATAGTCGAGAAAGAAGGGGAATTGTTTATGGTATTGGGATCTCCCGGAGGTTCTACGATTATTACCTCGGTATTGCAAACTATACTTAATGTTGTGGAGTATGATTATACCATGCAACAGGCTGTAGACGCACCAAGGTTCCACCACCAGTGGCTTCCCGATGAAATTGTTTTTGAACCCGATTCCTTTGAGCCGGACTTACTGGAAGAATTAAGAGCTAAAGGATATGAGGTGAACGAAAGGAATTCCAGGATCTTAGGAAAGGTAGACGCCATTCTAAAGCTGGACAACGGCTGGCTCGAAGGTGGTGCAGACCGGCGGGGTGATGATACTGCGGTAGGGTTTTAAAAGAAAAAATCCCGAACAAATTGTTCGGGATTTTTAAAATGTATTTTTAAGGCTCTAGACATACCACCAGTAGCCATCTCTGTATTCAACCACTTTCCATCCATATCGGGTAGAGAAATACCATCTATCCCTGTATCTCAGGACTAATACACCTTCAATAGTATAATATTCACCATTTACATAGACAGGTTCTGTAGTAGTAGAGCTTCCGCCGGAAGAATAAGGATACATATTGTTTATTCCTGTTTTATCTCCGGAAGAAAGACCACTTCTTTGGATATTAAAAGTACTTCCATCTTTCTTGACGATAGTAGGCTGCCCATTATCAGAAAAGGAATAAGATCCATACATCATAATAGAATTGAAATCCAGAGCATTAGTAAATTCAGCTCCATCGAAGCCTTGTTGGGCATAAGTCTGGAAGTTATGCTCTCTTCCACTCTGAATATTGTTATAGTTAATGGTGATGTAGTTCTCTCTATCTACCCTGCTCTGCTCGTGCCACAGACCAATAGCGTGACCTATTTCGTGAATCGTATTACCTGTAGAACAACTGCTGGAAAGGGTAATGTTCTGTCTTCCGCCAATCATTCCAATATAAGAGGAACAACCGGATCCACTAACAAAATAAACATAATTCGATTGCGAAGATCTTTCAACAAATTTAATATTTGTATTTGACTCCCAGTGTTTTATAGCATCATAAACTCGTGTTTTATTATCTAAATTGGAGTCGATAGCGTAGTACACTGTATTGTTCGGCCAACGGGCAGAGGTTCTCCCAACACTTTTATTGGCAGGGGGAGTTTCCCCTTTTTCGAATACAACTTTAACCTCTTGAGTACTGGCCATATCTTTAGGAATCAGAATATCCCCCTGGTATACATAATCTCCATTAAAATCTTCTACAGGAATTTTTTGACCGGCATAATAAACATCAGATACAGCACCAGGATTCTCTGTTGCTACTTCAGTCATTTCATCAGTCGCGGCAATTTCTACCGCCGGTTCGGTTGTATTTACTTCTTCGATCTCATCAACAGGATCTTTACTACATGAGGCGAATAAGGCCAGTACCGGAAGTAAATAAACTAATTTCGTCTTTTTCATAAGTAGGTGTTTTGCTTCTGTTAACTTCATACCTTTGGGAAGTATGTTGTTGCTGTTACTATTTGTATTTAAAGTTTTGATGACGTCCAGTTTTTAGTTAAATAAAAGCTTTTAAAAACAAAAGAAAATCTTAAAATTCTCATTCGGTAACTACTCTTGTAATAACTGTGCCAAAAATTTAATTGACATTATTTTAACGTTGGTAAAGTCTTAAAAGAATTTTGGAATTTTCTGCTCAGCTTTTCTGTAAAATTTTTTCTCAATGAAAGCAATATCTTTCAACGATTTTTTTAATCATTTCAACCGGAACAAAAATAAGCATTAATATTATTTTAAGAAGTTTTAAACAAAATTTAACATTTTGAAACCTAAGCTATTAGATGTTAAATTCTGAAAACATTAAGGAAATCACGCTGAAGTGGAAATACTAAGAAATCTGAAAATTCTTTTCCGAAATTAAATGTGCTTTTAATTAGGCTCAAAAAAATATATTCTTTGATTGGAGGACATCGAGAATATATCTTAAATATCCCGGTGGTTAAAATTGGGATATATCCGAAATAACACCAGCAGCCCTATATCTTTCCGAGATACTCGACTGGAAATGGATGGTCTCTTGGACAGGAAAAACGAAAATACCAGGAAAGAAATCGCCCATAAAAAACACGTAATTCCTTGGGAGAAGGCAGGCAAAAGTTTCCCGAAATGGGCTCTTTTAATTCCATGACTATTCATAATGATTGAGTGCAGTGATACCCAAGAGCAAACCTCAGAAGCTAATGGCTCTCACTACCTCTACCAATTTCTGAATTAGAGACTGTAAAAGCATTGTCAATGTAATCTGGAAACAAAACCTATAAAGCTTGGCTACCTTGGTTAATTAAAAGGATGCCATTAGGTTCATAGAGAAATCCATGTAATCAGTTTAACAGTCTATACCTTATATGAAGAAAGGGTTCAACTTTAGAACCTAAAGTCAAACCCTTGTATTTTGAAACTTCCAAAGTTTACGGACTAATGTAAAAAAAAAGCCACCCTCTCGGGCAGCTTTTTCTTTTTTAGTGAATATCGAACAATTTCAAATTATTCGTTCGCAGGACAAACATTTGCGTTGAAGTGAACATAATAACCATATTCAGCATCTATATCTCCCAAGTCTACCTCAAGAGTACCTGAGGAGTCCACATTTCCACAAGCTGAAGCAATCACATTTGATTCACTGCTTGTAGTGGAAACCCAAATTTCGTAACCCGAGAACAAATAATTGCTAGCCGTGGTTAATTCAGACTGTACAATTAGATTTCCTTCAGCAGAAATTTCAACTTTAACAGCTCCAATAAAAGCACTATCCACGTTCAAGTCAAGAGGTAAATCATTATTCACCTGTACAAAGTCCTCAACACCTTCTAACCAGGCTTCGTCACAACCTGTAGCTGCGGGGTCCATTTCACAAACCTCAATAATAGGACAACCATTATTAGAGGCAGGTCCAGCTTCATTTGGACAATCATCTTCTGAGTCGATTACTCCATCACCATCTGCATCAGGTTCCTCTACAGGACAACCGTTATTAGACGCAGGTCCGGCTTCATTTGGGCAATCATCTTCTGAGTCGATCACTCCATCACCATCTGCATCAGGTTCCTCAACAGGACAACCGTTATTAGATGCAGGTCCAACTTCATTTGGGCAATCATCTTCTGAGTCGATTACTCCATCACCATCCGCATCAGGTTCCTCTACAGGACAACCGTTATTAGATGCAGGTCCAGCTTCATTTGGACAATCATCTTCTGAGTCGATTACACCGTCACCGTCTGCATCAGGTTCCTCTACAGGACATCCATTATTAGATGCAGGTCCGGCTTCATTTGGACAATCATCTTCGGTATCTATTACACCGTCGTTGTCTGCATCTGGTTCCTGACCGTCATCACCACATCCAAATCTTATGTGCTCATAATCAACGGCTTCTTCTCCGTCAAAATTAGCCATGATCTCAGCTCTGCTGAGGCTTCCGGAAATAACCATATCTTCAACATCACCGTAAGCTTCTTCCCAGTCCAATAAGGTGATAGTATAATCAATATACTCTTCATCATCTGTATATTCTTCAAGATCTGGAAGTGCGAAACATAATGGTTCGGCAAATAAATCACCATCTTCATTAGTACCTGTGGTGTTCACTACTCCACTATAAATAGAATTTCCGTCAATAGAAATATCTACAGAATAACTTGCAGGGAAGTGACGACCTTCCGGAGTACAATAATTCGCAAAGAAGCAATATTCAAAAGCTTCATTTAAATCTAGTTCGAAGAACATGTATCCATATTGGTTCACATCTCTGTCATCATAACAGATTACTGAAACATCAACATATTTCTTCACGCCGGCGCCAAGGCTGATATCTAAAGGAAGGGGATTGTCAACAAAATTCGCCAAAACTCCTCCTTTTGGAGCCAGCCAGATCAAGGTTCCTTCTTCATTATAAACGGCAAAATGTTCGAGGGAATAATTTCCTGGAGTTAACTCTAACTCAGGAACTTCTTCTGTAAATAGTTGTCCCGCTACCAGGTCTACTCTAAAAGGTTCTGTTTCGGTACCTACAACTTCAGTATCTCCCTGCATGAGAACGATCTCCACATAGGCAGCTGTGTCATCTGTACATTCCGGCATATCACCCACCTCTTGTTTGTTGGTGGATTTATTAGCCAGGTCCTGTACGATTGCCCCAAAGGACAATGTTGCTTTATCGGAATCGGGATTGGAACCCGGTTCTTCATCTTTACTACAAGAAGTAAAGAGCAGCGATAAGACTGCTATAAAACTCAAGTAGAATTTTAATTTCTTCATAGTCAATTAGTTTTAAATTAATAATATTTAGAATGGTTAATTTTATTCAGATAACTGGAAGCCCCAACAGGTGGAAAAGCCTTAGCCCCCCACCTGTTAGAAAATTCCATTTATTCAATGATCTTATTGATCACAACCGAATCTCAGGTGGTCATACTCCACATTTTCGGTTCCATCGAATTTGGCCATAACTTCAGCTCTGCTCAAGCTTCCGCTAATTTCCATAGGTTCTACATCTCCGTAAGCACCTTCCCAATCAAGTAGGGTCACGGTGTAATCAATGTACTCTTCATCATCTGCGTATTCTTCAAGATCTGGAAGTGCGAAACATAATGGTTCAGCATAGAAATCACCATCTGCATTTGTTCCTGTAGTATTCACTTCTCCACTGTAAATTACATTTCCATCAATAGAGATATCTACTGAGTAGCTTGCAGGGAAGTGACGTCCTTCTGGTGTACAGTAGTTCGCAAAGAAGCAATATTCAAAAGCTCTGTTCAAATCAAGTTCGAAGAACTGATATCCATATTGGTTAACATCTCTGTCATCATAGCAGATCACAGATACATCCACGTACTTCTTAACTCCTGCTCCAAGATTAATGTTTAATGGCAGCGCATTGTCAACAAATTGAGCCAAATCACCATCTACTCTTGGTGCAAGCCAGATCAAGGTTCCTTCTGCATTATAAACTGCGAAATGTTCCAGGGAGTAAGAACCAGGAACTAATTCCAGTTCAGACACCTCTTTGGTAAAAAGCTGTCCTGCTACCAGGTCAACTCTAAAAGGCTCTGCTTCTGTTCCAACGATTTCTGTATCGCCTTGCATAAGAACTATTTCTACATACGCAGCGGTATCATCGGTACAAACCGGCAGATCTCCTATGACATCATTTGATTGTTTGTTGGTAGATTGGTTAGTGAGGTCTTCTACCAGGGCTCCAAAGGAGAGACTGGCTTTATCAGATTCGGGATTTACTGCAGTGTCTTCATCTTTGCTACAAGAGGTGAAAAGCATTGCGAAAATTGCCAAAAAGCTTAAATAGGTTTTAAAAGTTTTCATTAGATAATTGGTTTTGATTAATAAATATTTAGAATGGTTAATTATTTGTCTTTTTTTAAAAAAAGAGGCCAAAAGGCTCCTTTTGGCCTCTATATCTATTAATGAAGGTTTGCAACTTCACCGCAAGCTACAGGCAGAGAACCCTGGAAAGCTCCGTCTACTTGTCCTCCATGGACTACCACAGACATGTCTTCCCATGTAGGTAATGTCATACCAGTAAGGTCAAATGTTCTGGTGTAAGTATAGAAACCTTGTGCTGATGCAGTTGGAAATGTTCCATCCTCATTGTCAAGAGCCAATTTTGGGGCTCCGTAATAAGGTGCACCTTCTTCAAGGCTGATCCAACCATTTCCATCTTCATCGGCTTCCATAGGTGGGCAAGTTGAATTGCTTCCATCATCGAAACCATGAAGGTGCTGTGCATGTTGCTGGTTTGGAGTTACACCTGCTGCAAGAACTGTAGCTTTAAGTGTGTTTCCTTGCACCTCTAAATAGGTTAGGGCAACAGATTTGCTTCCATTCATTGGATAAGCACAGGTTTTGTAGTAATCTGCTTCAGATTCTGGATCCTCGAAAATAGGAGCAGAATCATCCCCACATCCTTCACCTTCTCTAAAGTGGTAGTATTCCAAGTTATCGTCACCATCAAAGAAAGTTTTAACTACATCATCGGTGATATCTCCAACTCTAATTACTCTTTCAGTAATTTCACCGTATTCATCAGATGATCTTAAAGTGATCTCGAAGTAATAATTATCTAGTCCTTCTTTGTCTGGAAGTGCAAAACAAAGTGGTTCTGCATAGAAGTCTCCGTTTTCGTAAGTACCGGTTACGTTAGGAACATCAGTATATAAAGGAGTTCCTGATGCACTGGTTCCTGACCATACACTTACGGTGTATTCTGCAGGATAGTGTCTTCCTGATGGTGGGCAGTAGTTACCGAAGATACAGAACTCTATCGCCTCATTAGTGTCGATGTCGAAGAACTGGTATCCGTATTCGTTAACATCTCTGTCATCGTAGCAAAGAACAGAAACATCAACATACTTTTTAACTCCTGCTCCAAGGTTGATATCCATAGGGAGCGGATTTTCAATGAAATCTGCTAAAACCCCTCCTTTTGGTGCAACCCAGATCAACTCATCTGCGTCATTATATACCATGAAGTGATCAAGTGAATAAGTACCAGGCTCGAGCTCCAACTCAGGAACTTCTTCGGTGAACACCTGTCCTGCAACAAGATTCACTCTAAAAGGAGCATCATTTGATCCTACTACAGCCGTTCCTCCCTGGGAAAGAACAACCTCTACATAGGCAGGGGTGTCATCTGTACAAACGGGCAGATCATCTGTGGTGGTTTGCTTGTTACCTGATTTGGATGCCAGGTCATTAACAATAGCGCCAAATGATAGGCTGGCTTTGTTCGAGCTGTCTTCAGAAACAGCAGGTTCATCTTTACTACACGAAGTAAAGACCAATGCAATCATTGCAATTAAACATAAGTAGCTTGAAATTGTTTTCATAAGAATTTTGGTTTTGATTAATATATATTTGAATGGTTAAATAATTCCTCTTTTGTAAGCCACA
>CAZNFK010000004.1:0-20674 GCA_964572365.1 uncultured Flavobacteriaceae bacterium
CCTTGAAATTCGAGGCAGGAGTTCACCGGGTACAACGTGTGCCGCAAACCGAAACCCAGGGAAGGGTGCATACTTCGGCGGCAACGGTAATGGTGCTTCCGGAAGCTGAAGAATTTGATGTGCAGATAGACCCCAAAGACGTGCGTATCGACTATTTCTGTTCTTCGGGACCGGGAGGACAGTCGGTGAACACCACGTATTCCGCTGTGCGTTTGACACACATCCCAACCGGATTGGTGGCGCAGTGCCAGGACCAGAAATCCCAGCATAAGAACAAGGAAAAAGCCTTTAGGGTACTTCGTTCCCGGTTGTATGAGCAGGAGCTGGCCAAGAAAATGGAAGCCGATGCTGCGAAGCGAAATTCCATGGTTTCCAGCGGAGACAGGAGTGCGAAGATCCGTACCTATAACTACGCCCAGGGAAGGGTAACCGATCACAGGATCGGGCTTACGCTTTACGATCTTGGAAACATCATTAACGGAGATATTCAAAAGATAATCGATGAATTGCAGCTGGTGGAAAACACCGAGAAGCTCAAGGAAAACTCAGATATTTTCTAAACCATAAATTAAAAAGCTGCCGCGATCTCTCCGGCAGCTTTTCTTTTTCTAACCCACACCGCATGACCACCCAACAACTTGTAGAGGAAATAAAACGCAAAAGTTCATTTTTGTGCATAGGCCTGGATGTAGACCTAAAGAAGGTTCCGCAGCATTTACTGGATGAGGAAGATCCCATCTTTTCCTTTAATAAAGCCATTATTGACGCTACTCACCATCTTGCCGTAGCCTATAAGCCTAATCTGGCCTTTTATGAAGCATACGGACTGGAAGGTCTTAAAGCTCTTGGTAAAACCATTGATTATTTGAACGAGAAGCATCCTGAGGTCTTTACGATCGCCGATGCAAAAAGAGGAGATATTGGGAATACTTCAGGCATGTACGCGAAAGCCTTTTTTGAAGATCTTAATTTTGACTCTGTTACGGTAGCACCCTATATGGGCAAAGATTCGGTGGAACCCTTTCTCGCGTATGAAGACAAGCACACAATTTTACTGGCTCTAACTTCTAACGCCGGCGCCTACGATTTCCAAACTGGAAAGATCGATGGCGAAGAGTTGTATAAAAAGGTCCTGAGGGTATCCAAATCCTGGGTCAACGGGCAAAATCTAATGTATGTTGTGGGTGCCACTAAAGCCGAATTTTTGATGGAAGTTCGAAACATTGTGCCCGAAAGTTTTCTTTTGGTACCTGGGGTTGGTGCCCAGGGAGGCAGTCTGGAAGAGGTGTGCAAATATGGAATGAACCGCAATGTTGGTTTATTGATCAATTCTTCCCGCGGAATCATTTACGCTTCCAATAAGGAGGATTTCGCAGAAGCGGCTGCCGAAAAAGCAAAAGAACTGCAACAGCAAATGGCTGCTTTTCTGTAATTTTTTGAGGTTTATCCTTTAGAGACTTTCAAAACCGGTCTTTTCTTGCTAACTTATTCAACTGCTTAAAAATGAATTAGATGGATGTGTTTTATGACCAGTTGAACAGAAAGGTGGAGCTCGAATCCCCTCCTCATAGGATCGTTTCTTTGGTGCCCAGCCAAACCGAATTGCTGGTAGATCTTGGGCTTGAAGACAATCTTGTGGGGGTTACCAAATTCTGTGTGCATCCTCAACACCTTAGAGAACATAAGGAGGTGGTAGGAGGTACCAAGCAGGTGCACATCGACAGGATCCGAAGACTGGCTCCCGACATAATTTTGTGCAACAAGGAAGAGAACACTTCAGAGATGGTAAAGGAGCTCGAAGAATTAGCCCCGGTACATGTCTCAGATGTGAAGACTCTTGATGATGCCCTTGAACTGATTAGGGAATATGGAGAAGTTTTTAAAACCCGCGAAAAAGCATCTCAAATTGCCGGAAAGATCCTGGATCAGAGAAATGAGTTCAGAAGATTCATTCGGGAAAAACCCTGTCGAAAGGTCGCTTACTTCATTTGGAAACAGCCGTGGATGGTAGTGGGTAAAGACACCTTCATAGATTACCTGCTGCGTTTGAATAATTTTGAAAATGTCTTTTCTGCCGAAAAATCGCGCTATCCCGAGGTGGAAATGAGAGATGTCGCTAACAAACAGCCCGATCTTATTCTGCTGTCAACAGAGCCTTTCCCGTTTAAGGAAGAAGATAAGGAAGCGTTTCAAAAAGTGGTGAGGAAGGATGGCATCCACATCGTGGATGGAGAGTATTTTAGCTGGTATGGTTCACGCCTGGTAGCAGCTTTTGGCTACTTCAAAAAAATACAAGAGGAGATCTATTCCTCTTCGTCCTGATTTTTTTCCATGCGTTTGATCTCCTGGAGGATGGCGCACGCTTTTTGATTGAGCATGTCACTTCGTGTCTTATCGATCACGGCGAGCTCAAACGAACGGCGCATTAGGAAAGAATATTTTTCCTGCAACCTCTCCAATGTTGATCTTGGTTCAAATAGTCTAAACATATACTTTGTTTATGTTACAAAGATATCCAGCTGAAATTCGAACTTTTCCTAACTTAAAGTTAACTTTTTTGTAAAAGATGGAAATCTTCCATCCTTCATTGTTAAAAACTTTTTATTTAAAGAGGTGATTATCAATGACGACGCGTTCTGCCGGGGTTTTTGATTTGTGGATAAACCCCTACATTTTGTGGAAAAATTCCTACGCGAGAGTTTTTTAATCCTGCAATGCAAAAACCCTTTTTAGCAACTCTGTGGTTCGGGCTGCAAAATTATTCCTTATCTCCTTCTCTTCTAATGCGATCATTGTAAAAACCCCATCAAGTGCCTCCTTTGTTACATAATCAGGAAGATCTGGATTGACATTGGTAGTGAGCGGCAGAGCGTTATACCTGTTGATGATATTGGTCCATACCTGCGTGGCGCCGACTTCATCAAGGGAATTCGTGATCACGGGATTGAATTTGGAGTAAAGTTCATCTGTAGTTTTAGCAGCCAGATAATCTGTAGCTGCCCTTTCATTACCGGTTAGTATGTTTCGGGCATCGGTAAAAGTAATCTCTTTTACGGCATCGACAAATATAGGGGTAGCTTCTTTTACTGCATCTTCCGCGGCCCGGTTAAGAACTTTTAATCCTTCATCTGCCAGGGCATCCATCCCTAAATCCCTAAGAGTTTTGTCTACTTTCTGAAGTTCGGCAGGCAGGGTAATGCGCACCAGTTCATTTCTGAAGAACCCATCTTCTTCGGTGAGTTTGGTGACCTGTTTGTCAATTCCGAAGTTGAGCGCCTGCCTTAAACCTGCGGCTACTTCTGCGTTGGAGACATATACCCCTTCAGCAGGCAATTGATCGGCTATTTGTTGTAATTCGGCACAACCCAGGAAAAAAGGAAGTACCAGGAAGAGTAAAAATTTTTTCATTTCCGAAAGGTTTTGGACCAAAGATATTGTTTTGAGCAGGAAGATACTCATAATAAAAAGTTATCCTCTAACGATAGCGGGATTGCGGTTTTTCAATTTTTTCTCCTTCAGGTTTTAAAAAGTGGGAAAAATGGCAAGTTCCTTCCTAAATTCGTAAATTGCGGCCACTAAAAATTTCAGGATAGAACATGGAACAACAAGCTCCTTATAAACCCAAAAACAAAGTAAGAATAGTAACGGCAGCTTCGCTTTTTGACGGGCACGATGCCGCGATCAATATCATGCGTCGCATCATACAGTCTACGGGGGTGGAGGTGATCCATCTTGGGCACGACCGCAGTGTGGAAGAGGTGGTGAACTGCGCCATCCAGGAAGATGCCAATGCCATAGCGATGACCTCCTACCAGGGTGGGCATACCGAATACTTTAAATATATGTATGACCTGTTGCAGGAAAAAGGCGCGGGACACATCAAGATCTTTGGCGGTGGAGGCGGAGTGATCCTTCCTGAAGAAATAAAAGAACTGGAAGATTATGGGATCACAAGGATCTATTCTCCAGATGACGGACGGGAGCTTGGCCTGCAGGGAATGATCAACGACCTTGTTGAAAAATCTGATTATCCCATCGGTGAAAACCTTAACGGGGAAGTGAACCGGCTTTCAGAAAAAAGCCCGGGCGCCATAGCTCGTGTCATTTCTGCCGCGGAAAATTTCCCTGAAATTGCAAAAGAGACCCTTGACAGAATTCACGAAGGGAATAAAGAGAAAAAGATTCCTGTCCTGGGGATCACCGGAACCGGTGGTGCCGGAAAATCCTCGTTAGTGGATGAACTCGTTCGGAGATTTTTGATGGATTTTCCCGAGAAGACCATCGGGATCATTTCTGTAGATCCTTCAAAAAGAAAGACCGGGGGAGCCCTTTTAGGAGACCGTATACGTATGAACGCTATAGACAACCCGAGGGTATACATGCGTTCCCTGGCAACAAGGCAGTCAAACCTTGCCCTTTCAAAATATGTAGCTGAAGCTGTTGAAGTCCTGAAAGCTGCAGATTATGACATAATTATCCTGGAGACCTCCGGGATTGGGCAATCTGACACGGAGATCCTGGAACATTCGGATGTTTCCTTGTATGTAATGACGCCGGAGTTTGGAGCGGCCACCCAGTTGGAAAAGATCGATATGCTGGACTTTGCCGATCTTGTGGCGATCAACAAATTCGATAAACGAGGTGCCTTGGATGCGCTGCGCGATGTGAAAAAACAGTACCAGCGAAACCACGGCCTCTGGCATTCAGATCCTGAAAAACTTCCGGTGTTTGGTACTATTGCCTCACAGTTCAATGATCCCGGCATGAATACCCTGTATAGACAGATCATGGATAAGTTGGATGAGAAGACGGGGAGTAAATTCCATTCAAAATTCCATATTTCTAAAGAGATGAGCGAAAAGATCTTCGTGATCCCTCCTAACAGGACGCGATATCTTTCAGAAATTTCTGAAAACAACCGTTCTTACGATGAGAAAGCTTCAGCTCAGGCTGAGGTGGCTCAAAAACTGTATGGGATTTATAAGACTGTAGAATCTGTTACAGGAGTGAAAGTTGAGCTCAACCAGTATGGATTTGAAGAGGAAAGTCTTCAGAATGCCACTTCCGAAGAAAATAAAGAACTGATAGGCCTGTTAAAAAAGGAATTCGATAAGGTGAAAATGGACCTTGACCCTTATAACTGGGAGATCATTACCGGCTGGGATGAAAAAGTGAATAAATATACAGAGCCGGTTTATAGCTTTAAAGTGCGCGACAAGGAGATCAAAATAAAGACGCATACTGAATCCCTTTCTCACACCCAGATCCCAAAGGTGGCTCTTCCAAAATACCAGGCCTGGGGTGATATTCTTCGCTGGTGCCTGCAGGAAAATGTGCCGGGAGAATTTCCTTATACCGCCGGACTTTATCCATTCAAAAGACAGGGAGAAGATCCTACGCGTATGTTCGCCGGAGAAGGTTCCCCGGAACGAACGAACCGCCGCTTCCATTACGTGAGCATGGGCTTGCCCGCAAAAAGGCTTTCCACAGCCTTTGACTCGGTAACTCTATATGGAAATGATCCCGATCATCGTCCCGATATCTACGGAAAGATCGGGAATGCCGGAGTGTCTATCTGTTGCCTTGATGATGCCAAAAAACTTTATTCGGGGTTTGATCTTGCAGATCCTATGACCTCGGTGAGTATGACCATTAACGGCCCCGCTCCTATGTTGCTCGGATTCTTCATGAACGCGGCTATTGATCAGCAGTGTGAGAAGTACATCAAAGAGCATGGCCTGGAGGGAGAGGTGAAGGAAAAGATCGAACAGATCTATGCAGAAAAAGATGTTGAGCAGCCAAAATATCGTGGAGAACTTCCGGAAGGAAACAACGGACTCGGATTAATGCTTCTTGGGGTGACCGGGGACCAGGTGCTTCCTGCCGATATATATGCCGACATTAAAAAAAGAACCTTGAGCCAGGTACGGGGAACCGTGCAGGCCGATATCCTTAAGGAAGACCAGGCTCAGAATACCTGTATCTTCTCTACCGAATTCGCGTTGAGGTTAATGGGTGATGTGCAGGAATACTTTATCAGAGAGAATGTTCGTAACTTCTATTCCGTTTCTATTTCAGGATATCATATTGCCGAAGCAGGAGCAAATCCTATCACTCAGTTAGCGCTTACCCTTGCCAACGGATTCACTTATGTGGAATACTACCTGAGCAGGGGGATGGATATCAATAAATTTGGACCTAACCTGTCATTTTTCTTCTCAAACGGAATAGATCCCGAATACGCTGTGATTGGCCGCGTAGCCAGGAAGATCTGGTCCAAGGCGATGAAGTACAAGTACGGGGCGAATCCGAGGGCACAGATGCTGAAGTATCACATCCAGACCTCCGGAAGATCGTTGCACGCGCAGGAGATCGACTTTAACGATATCAGAACTACTTTGCAGGCCCTTTATGCTATTTATGACAACTGTAATTCATTGCATACAAACGCTTATGACGAAGCCATTACTACACCTACAGAGGCTTCGGTAAGAAGGGCAATGGCCATTCAGCTGATCATCAATAAGGAATTAGGACTGACGAAAAATGAAAATCCTATCCAGGGATCTTTCATCATCGAAGAACTGACAGATCTTGTAGAAGAAGCCGTATTGCAGGAATTCGATCGCATCACCGAAAGGGGAGGGGTTCTGGGAGCCATGGAAACCATGTACCAGCGCAGCAAGATCCAGGAAGAAAGTTTATACTACGAAACTCTGAAACACAATGGAGATTTTCCAATTATTGGGGTGAATACTTTCCTAAGTTCAACCGGCTCACCTACGGTGACCCCGGGAGAAGTCATCAGGGCTACCGAAGAGGAAAAGCAAAATCAGATCAAGACTCTCGAAAACCTTCATAAGGCGAAAAAAGAGCTTGAAAAAGAAACTCTTGAAAAAGTGAAGAACGCTGCTGTTCAAAATGAGAATATTTTCGAAGTTCTCATGGAAGCTACAAAAGTATGTTCCTTAGGACAGATCACCACAGCTTTATTTGAAGTAGGAGGGCAGTATAGGAGAAATATGTAAGCAGATCGCCATTTTTTCAACCAGAGGGCAGAGAAAAAGGTGCAGGCTGCTTATCCCGAGAGGCAGAGCCGACTCGGGATCCTGTTTGCCAGAAAAATTGTTGCTTTGCAAAAAGTGTGTGTATCGCTTAGCCCGAGACGTGCAGCGATATCGGGATCTTATATAAAAAACAAACCTAACAGGTTTCTAAAACCTGTTAGGTTTGACTTTTTTAAAAGGAGGAGGTATTAAAACTACTTCTAAAAAATAGCATTTTTAATACCTCTTAATCTTCGTCTTCTTCTTCCTCCTCTTCGTCATCTTCATCATCCCAATTCTCAAAACCCTCTAAAGCTTCAAATGGATCAAAAGGAATATCCTCGTCAGGATCCTTGTCATCATAATTCACTCCGGGTGGATTGAACAAACCCCAGCGGTCAATGATGTAGTTCCACTGGTCGAAGGTTTTTACCCATTCGGCAAAGAGTATCCGGAATTCTTCAATCTGTGCCCTTAGCACCTCAAGATACTCGGTTTCTTTAAAGTCCCACATTCTAAAGCCGTTGCAGCCTACATAGATCTGCCGGGCGCATTTCCGAATGACTGCGGCATTTTCCATTTTTATGTCATAAAGGTCAACGCCTGAAGCTCCTGCGATCTTGGCTGGGATCTGCAAAGCATCAGCATACATGTCCTGAGCAATTCTATAGAGAATTTCCTGCTCTTCGGGTACCAGATCTGTGATCCTTTCTACTATCTTGAGAATTTCCATTGCCTTTTGGTACAAAGGCATATTTTCCCACTTGTTTTTTGTCATATTTTGATGAGGTAAATCTTAACTTTCCACCTCTTCTTCCTGCTCTTGAAGGACCTTCCATTTTTCGTAGGCTACCAGGTCGTCATTAACAAGTGTAAGACAGGCCGCGATCACTCCCGCATCATCAAGAAGTCCTACCAGCGGAATAAAATCGGGGATAAGGTCAAGAGGCATAAGCACATATAGCAACGCTCCGGCTACGGCCGCAATGGTCTTCCAGGGTACGCCGGTATATTCCCCGCTCCAGTAATCTTTTATAAGGCCAAACATGCTTTTTGCCTTATGGATGTACCCACTGATGGAATCGTTGTTGCGAAATTTATTTTCGATCTTTTCCTGCTTTTTCAGTACTTTTTCAAGATCCTTTTCTTTTACTTTTTCAGCTTGTTGATGTAAAGCGTGATCTGCCTGTTCGGGGGTTATGTGCTTCATTTTAACTAATTTGAATGATTTATTTATTGATCTGTCCCAACCTGTTGAAAATATTTTCAATAGTATAGTAGGACGCACTTTCCAGTTTTGACAGCTCCTCCCATTCCAGCGGGGTGGCAACACCTGCTTCCTCGTTAGCTCTTAGCGAAAAAGGGCAAACAGCGGTTTGGGCATAAGCATTTCGAAGGTAATCTACAAAAATCTTTCCTTCCCTCTGGTCTTTTCGAATTTTTGTTGTCAAAAGATCGGGTCTTAATTTGGTCACCTCTTCGGCTACCTTGCGGGCTTCTTTTTTGATCTCATCAAAATCTTTTCCGCGGCGAACCGAATAATACAGGTGCAAGCCGCTTTGTCCTGTGGTCATTAAATGGGGATCTTTTTTCTGTTTTTTAAGGTAATTCCTTACCACTTTAGCTGCTTCTTTTACTTTATCAAAAGCATTTTCGGGAGGGTCAAGGTCAAAGATCACCTTGTCGGGTTCTCTGATCTTATCCTTCCGGCTTAGCCAGATGTGAAATTCGATCGTCCCCTGGTTCACCAGGTATAAGAGTGTTCTTTTATCATTACAGATGACCTGGGTATTGGTTCCCTCCTCGGTATCTATTTCTACGGTCTTGATATAATCAGGAAAATAATCGGAAGCATTCTTCTGGTAGAAACCGGCTTCTGCGACGCCATTGGGGAACCTGTGCAGGGTAAGCGGACGGTCTTTAAGGTATGGCAGCATCTGGTCGGCAATCTTTTCATAATATTCGGCCATATCTCCTTTGGTGATCTTTTTCTTCGGAAAAATGATCTTATCAGGATGGGTTATTTCTACTTGAGCTATTTCCATGGTCATGATTATTCCTGGTTTTCGTTTTCTTTTTCGATCTCTTTCATGCTGCGTCCCGATACCACACTTTTATTCTGAGTGCTCACCGGATTGCGCCGGGCATCGGCTTCTTTATCATCCTGCTTCATAAGCAGCCAGTTCCCCTTCATCTTGCCACCTTTCATTTCGACCAGGTTATAGCCGCCCTTTAATTTTTTTCCGTGGAGAATAACCTCGATGCTACCGGAGTTAAAACTCTCCTCAAGTGAGATCAGGTTTCCTTTATCATCGTGCTTGTTGCTTTCAATAGTGCCTTTATCCCAGATCATCACGGTGCCTCCGCCATATTCCCCTTTTGGAATAGTTCCCTCAAAATCGGCGTAGGCAAGAGGATGGTCCTCTGTGGGAATAGCCATTCGTTTTACTGAAGGATCTGTGCTGGGGCCTTTTGGAACAGACCAGGATTTCAAAGTGTTGTCTATTTCCAGCCTGAAGTCGTAGTGCAGATTGGTGGCATCGTGTTTTTGGATCACAAAAACGGGTTTTTCGTTCTTCTTTTTTGAAGGTTCCTCCCGGGGTTCTTTCGTCTTGCTGAAATCCCTTTTTTCGTTATAATTTTTCATAATGATCTTCCTGCTCTCTTTCAGAAAAAGTACGAAAAATGCAATGGCGGCCGCGTTAAAGAAGTCTGAAAATACTGGTTCTCTTCCGAAGAAAAGCTTGAAAAAATTAAACTTTTCCAATCCGTTTTTGCAGAAAATATATTTTGGATACTTTTACTCCCTTAAACCATTATAAAATGGAAAGCATAGGAGTATTTGCCATCGCGGTGTTCACCGGGTTTATTGCTATCAATAATCCGGTGGGAAATGTTCCTATTTTTCTAAGTCTTACCCGGCAGGCCGACAGGCCCACCCGAAAAATGATCTCCAAAAAAGCCACTTTCACGGCATTTGTGATCGTGTCGGGTTTTATCATTTTGGGGAAATATATCTTTGATTTTTTCGGATTGACCGTTCCCGCGTTTAAGATCACCGGGGGGATCCTGGTTTTTTTCGTAGGTTTTGAGATGATAAGAGCGCAGGTTTCGAGTATTGATAACCAGGCAGAGGTGAACTTCAACGAAGGGATCTCGATCTCTCCCCTTGGAATTCCCATTTTAGCGGGGCCCGGTACCATTGTTACTGCCATGAACTTTACCACAGATGCTACTTACCTTGAACTGGGGATTATCCTGGTTATGTTTGCAGTGGTCATGTGGCTCAATCACCTGGCTTTCCTTTCCAGTGAGTATTTGGTGAAATATATAGGAGCCAACAAGATCGTGGTGGTCGAAAAGATCATGGGATTGATCATCGCTATAATTGGGGTTAACATGCTGATACAGGGGATTCGAATAGCATTCGAGATCTGATAAACTACAATAAAAAAATAATTTATTGATTTTTAGTAGGTTATCAGATTAATAGCTGTACCTTCGTCTCGAATTTAATTTTTATATAATGAATAAAGGTACAGTTAAGTTTTTCAATGAATCAAAAGGATATGGATTCATTAAGAACGAAGAATCAAATGAAGAGTATTTCGTACACGCTAATGGCTTGATCGATGAGATTAGACAGGATGACGAAGTTACTTTTGACCTTGAAGAAGGTAGAAAAGGTGTAAATGCAGTAAACGTGAAGCTAGTATAGTTTCAGGTTCTTATTTATAATTTTAAGCCTTACATTTTTGTGAGGCTTTTTTTGTGCCCTGTTTTTTAAGGTTCGCTGGATTTTTCTGATGAATTTTTTTGAAAAAAATCTGTATCTTAATTCCATGAGAAAGTTGCTTTTTATTCTGCTGTTGACGGTACAGGTCTCGGCACAGGAATATGCGGTCAAAAAAGGAATAGTTACAGATTCCCTGAAAATAGCTGATAGTATAAATGAGAGCTTTGCCCTTTATCTTCCTATGGACTTTCAGGAAGGGAAAAAATGGCCTCTCATCCTGGTCTTTGACCCTGAAGGCAGGGGTAAAACGGCAGCCCAGCTCTTTCGAAATACAGCCGAACAACAGGGGTACGTCATAGCCTCTTCCAATAACATTAGTCCCGAAAAAGACCTGGTAGAAAATGTAAAGACTGCCGTTCGCCTGGCAAATACCGTAACCGGAACTTTTTCTATAGATCCCCGGCAGGTTTCTACCGCCGGTTCTATGGATGGTGGAAAAGTAGCCTCTTCCATGCCTTTATTGAATCCTGATATCCTCGGAGTAGTTGCCGTTGGAAATCATTGGATCAATTTTGACCGGCTTGATAAGAAGAATAATTTCATTTTTATAGGAATGGTGGGAGATGAGCATTTTACTTCAGAAAGTATGAAGATGACAGCAGAAGTTCTGCGAAGCATGAAATTTCCCAGTCAGGTCTACACTTATGAAGGGAACGGCGATTGGCCAGAGCCTCAAATGATCAATAGCGCAGTTGGTGCCCTCACCCTTGCAGCCATGCGGGAGAGCTTACGGCCAAATGATCCGGTGCTTATTCAGAAGCTTTATGATCAGGACCTGTCCCGTGCGAATGAATTGATGAGCAAGTCGAAACTGGTGGACGCCTATTCTTTCCTGAATCTCCTCAAAGATAAATACAAAGGATTGTCCTCTACAGATGTGATAGAGGAGAAGCTGGATCAACTGGAGCGTTCCCGAAATTTCAAGGAACAGGACCGGGAATTATCGGCAATTCTTGAAAAGGAAGAGAGACTTCTCAATGATTTTGTGTATTACCTGGGAGAAGATATTCAGACAGAAAATTTTGAAAACCTCGGGTGGTGGAATTATCAAAAGATGGAACTGGACTCTCTATCTGCAAAAGGGGATGCAGAAGGGAAGATGGCCCGGCGTCTTCAGAGCTTGATCAGTGAACTTGCTCAGGCTTATCGTGAGGATCTGGTAGAAAAACATGCTTCCCTGGAAAAGAAGCTGCTCACCAATATGATCCTTACGATATTTGATCCCACGAATTATAAGGCATATAAGGAGATCATTTCCCTGAGCGCCCAGGACGATGATTTTGGAACGGCTTTGTTCTACCTGGAAGAAATGCTGAAGCACGGTTACAAGAATAAAGACGGTCTTTATAATATTGAAGGTACGCTGGGCTTAAAACTAACCCCCGAATACAACCAGCTCGTGGAAAAGTACCTTGGTTCCTCCCGCTACTATGATAATTGATCAATAGCCCCCAAACCATGAAGAGATCTTTACTATTGGTGCTGTTGTTTGCAGCCGGCTTCGTAAATGCGCAAAACAGCGAGAAACTTCAGTCTGTAAATGATTTTCAGAATAAAATGAACAGGGATTTCAAAGATCCCGATACTTCCCCCTTACCGCCAAAGGAGCGAAAAAGTTTTACTGCTTTGGAATTTTTCGACATTGATACTACCTACCGTGTGGAGGCTGATTTTGTACGGACTCCCTATGAATCCCCTTTTGAAATGCCCACTACTACAGATCGTAAACCGGTATATTTGAAATATGGGGAACTCTATTTTCACCTGAAGGATAAAAATTTTAAACTGAATGTTTACCAGAACCAGGATCCAAAAAAAGGATATGAAGATTATCTTTTTTTACCATTTACAGATCTTACCAATGCTAAGTCTACTTACTCAGGTGGGCGGTATTTGGATATGTTGATCCCCAAAAGCAATAAAGTAATTCTGGATTTCAATAAGGCCTACAATCCATATTGTGCCTATAGCGGAGAATATTCCTGTCCCATAGTTCCTAAGGAAAATCACCTGGACCTGGAAGTTCCGGTAGGGGTGAAGGCGTATGATAAATAACCTTTTTAGATAAATCTTGAAGCGTATAACCCTGCAAAAGTAGCCCCGATCCCAAGGATCAAACTAGAGACGGTATAAATGCCCAGGCTCATATAATCTCCCGATTTCAGGAACAGCTGGTTCTCATAAGAAAAAGCTGAAAATGTCGTAAAACCGCCACAAAATCCGGTAGCCAACAGCAGCATACCGTTTTCCGACAGTAATTGTTGCCTGAATCCCAATCCCAGTATCAAACCAATTATGAGACTGCCCAATACGTTCACCACAAGAGTGCCAAGAGGGAGGATAGTAGCATTATTCAGGCTTCTTGAAATGAGATATCTAAGGATACTTCCCGTTCCGCCACCAAGAAAAACCAGCAGGATCTGCTTCATTTTACTTTATTCAACCGGTATATAGATCTCTGTGATCCATTTAGCCGGATTATCAATTTCTGCAGGATTTGTAAGGTAGATCTCGAAAGGCTGCCCCTGCTGTTTTACCTGTAATTCATTCTCCTCAATATACCGGTACGTCTTTTCCCAGGCCTGCGCCGCATTCTTGCGATGACCTTTTAGGGTGGTCTTCACGGCTTTTTGTGGTTGCAGGTAACCATTCAGGACCTCACTGCCTGTGGGGGTGATGACCTGACTGGTAGTTGGTACTGCAGCCGAAAAGATGGTGGTGCCGTTTCTTTCATCCCGCTGATTATAGATCACCAGACCGTTGCCGCTGATGGGAATGTTATTTTTCTCCATGAAAATACGCACCTGCTCGATCATGCCCGAGGCGCGGGAATTCACTTCTTCAAGTTTGGCGGCAGTGGTTGTATACATATAATATCCTCCGCCATGTTCGGTCACACCGTCAACATTGATGGAGTATTCTTCCATTTTGCGTATCACATTCTCTTCAAGGTCCTGGAGGCTTTCTTCGAATATAGGCTGAAAGATCTCTGGCAGATCTCTATCTTGTAGGGTGAAGGCCAGTTTTTCTTTAAAGCTTTGTGAGCCGGTAAGGCTCCATGTAATTATTGTTTGACCGTCAGCGGGTTCCAGGGTCCAGATGATGTTCCCGTTCGCTTCCCCTACGCTTGTTTTCATGACCAGTTGCTGTTCCATTTTTCGGTTTGGAACTACCGAGGTGGTAGTGATCATACCATCTCTCATATTTTCTGCTTCCCAGCTTATCTGGGCTCCTTCGCCTGAAGTATTCTCGCTGAGATCAAGGTTTATGCCTTCCTGTTCTCTCCAGCCATCCCACGTCTTCCAGTTTGAAAGATCGGCTATTTCCTGGTATAGAAGTGTGGCGGGAGCATTGATGGTTCTGCTGGACTCTACCGAATAATCTCCTTCTTTGGTTGCGACATAGATGGACCCGGCGATGAACAGGATCAGGATCAGGAAAAGCAGGTATTTTATGATTTTCATGGTTGTAAGGCTGGTTTGTTAGATTATTACGCTAATATAGTTATTTTGCTTGATGCTTATTCTTACATTTGTTACTAATTGATCTCTGTGATCATACCCACATCCCTATGAGGATAATGGGATATCTAATTACTATTATTATTAAAACCCTAACAAATGAAAATTAAGTTTTATTTGATGCTGCTTCTGGCATCAACGATCCTGTTTTCGTGTGCCGACACGGTTAATGAAAAACCGGCGCCTGCGGAAATTGCCCAAACAGATGAATTTGATTATAAGGTAGATGAATTTGCCGATATCAAGGTTTTACGTTACCAGATCCCGGGCTGGGAAAACCTTAGCCTTAAAGAACAAAAACTGGTTTACTATCTTACCCAGGCCGGCCTAAGCGGGCGTGACATCATCTGGGACCAGAATTACAGGCACAATCTTAAGATCCGTGAAGCCCTGGAAAATATTTACACGACTTATGAAGGCGACAAATCCACCGAAGACTGGAAGAATTTCGTGACCTACTTAAAAAGGGTATGGTTCTCTAACGGGATCCATCATCACTATTCCATGGATAAAATTCAGCCGAAATTCAGCAAAGAGTATTTTGACACGCTGCTTTCAGAAACAGATACCGAACTTACAGGGGAAGCTTATGAGGTGATCTTTAACAATGAAGATGCGAAAAAAGTGAATCTTGATGAATCAAAAGGCCTTGTGGAGGGATCTGCCGTAAATTTCTACGGAGAGGATGTGACTGCAGAAGATGTTGCTGCGTTCTACTCAAAAAAGCAATCTCCTAATCCTGCTAAACCACTTGCTTTTGGATTGAATTCAAAACTGGTAAAAGAGGACGGACAACTAATAGAGAAAACCTGGAAGAGCGGGGGAATGTATGGCGAAGCCATAGATAAGATCGTCTTTTGGCTTGAAAAAGCAAAAGGAGTAGCCGAAAATGAGCAACAGGCAGAAGCTCTTGGTCTTTTGATAGATTATTACAAAACAGGCGACCTTCAAACCTGGGATGAATATAACATTGCCTGGGTAAAAGCTACCGAGGGCAACATTGATTACATCAACAGTTTTATTGAAGTTTATAATGATCCTCTTGGATACAGAGGTTCTTATGAGACCATTGTGCAGATCAAGGATTTTGACATGAGCAAGAAAATGCAGGTTCTTGAAGAAAATGTACAGTGGTTCGAAGATAATGCACCTTTAATGGAGGAGCACAAGAAAGACTCTGTAGTTGGAGTGACCTATAAGACCGTTATCGTGGCCGGGGAGGCCGGTGATGCTTCTCCAAGCACACCTATCGGGGTGAATCTTCCTAATTCCAACTGGATTAGAAAAGCTCACGGAAGTAAATCTGTTTCCCTTGGTAATATTATCAACGCCTACAACAATGCCGGTACTACAGGCAGATTGGAAGAATTCGCGCATGATGAGGAAGAGATTGCTCTTGAGAAAGAATACGGTCAATTGGCCGATAAACTGCATACTGCACTTCACGAAGTGGTAGGGCACGCCTCCGGCCAGTTGAATCCGGGTGTGGGTGAGACCAAGGAAACCTTGAGAAGCTATGCCTCTACCCTGGAAGAAGGAAGAGCAGATCTAGTTGGTTTATATTACTTAATGGACCCAAAACTCGAAGAGCTTGGTCTTGTTGATGATCACGTAAAACTGGGAAAAGCAGCCTATGACGGATACATTCGAAATGGATTGATGACTCAATTGATTCGATTGGAGGCGGGTGCAGATATTGAGGAAGCGCACATGCGTAACCGTCAATGGGTAAGCGCCTGGGTATTTGAAAAAGGGCAGGAGAAAGGTATTATTGAGAAGGTGACCCGTGACGGGAAGACCTACTTCAACATTACAGATTATGATGCTCTACGTGATCTTTTCGGACAATTGCTAAAAGAGACGCAAAGAATTAAATCTGAAGGTGATTATGAGGCGGCAAAGAACCTTGTAGAAAATTACGGAGTCAAAGTGGATCAAAACATTCACAAGGAAGTGCTGGAAAGAAATGCCCAGTTTAAATCTGCTCCATACAGCGGATTTGTAAATCCTGTTCTGGTTCCAGAAATGAACGAAGAAGGAGAGATCACTGCGATAAAAGTAGAGCAGCCGGTTTCTTTTGAAGAACAAATGTTAGACTACTCTCAGAAGTACGATATACTTCCAATGGAAAACTAATCTAAAGGTCTTTCAGTAAATATTAAGCCGTCATTCGCAAGAATGGCGGCTTTTTTTATTGCTTTAGAAAGGTTTTTATGACGAACAAGAGCAGCACGAAAGCAATGAAACCAAGCAGGATATATAAAGTGCCTTTGTAATATTTTTTGTGCAGCTTCAGGTCTTTGCGATAACTAAAGAAAATGATCACCACAAATGCCACGAAGAAGATGATGGCAAAGATTAACTGTCCGGTTGTAAACATTTATTTATTTTTATGCGAAGTTAAAGTTTTAGGATGAAAAAAAGATTACAAGCCGTTCGGGAGTTTCATGCTGCTTTTGGTCTCGGGATAAAAGAAGAGCCGCAAGCGAACCTTGGAAAAGATAAAATCAAGCTGCGGTTTGAATTGATGAAAGAAGAGAACGAAGAGTACCTTAAAGCTGCTAATAATGATGATCTTGTAGAAGTCGCCGATGCCCTGGGGGATATGTTGTACATTCTCTGCGGAACAATTTTGGAGCACGGAATGCAGCACAAAATTGAAGAGGTGTTCGGGGAGATCCAGAAAAGCAACATGAGTAAACTGGGAGCAGATGGAAAACCGGTTTATCGTCAAGATGGGAAGGTGCTCAAAGGTCCTGATTATTTTCCGCCAAGGCTCGAAAAGTTCTTTACGAAAGGCTAGGTTCAGCCGTTTTTTAGCGTCTTTTTAATAGATCTCTGTGTTTCATTTTTTAAATTAAAAGAAAAAATGAAGCATTATCTGGTTTTGGCTATCGCTTTTGTCCTTTTGATTTCCTGTAAAGACAGAACAGAAGACCGGCAGCCCGATCGTAGATCTGTGGAAGATTCCCGCATCAATAAAACCACAGAAGAGCCTGAACTAACAAAAGATTATGTTAGTGAAAAATGGCATTTCACATTGCAGTTTCCTGCTGGCTATCGAGTGATAGAAGAAGAATTACCGGGTCAAACCCCGGTTGTGAATATTTATGATTCCGAAAATGAAAAAGCCCCACCCTTTGCTATTCATGAAAATGCAGAAGCTTCTTACATCGCTTTTCTTCCGGAAGGTTTTGGGGTTGACGCTCCTTCAGGCACAAAGAAATCATTCCGAGAATGGGAGAGAAGTCTGCCGGTTTCTTTCGAAATCGATCCTGAAAAGTCAACAATATATTTGCTCGAGAATGGGCAGCCCTGGGCGGCCAGTATCAGGTTTTATTCTCCACCGCCAGCATGGAAAGAGCACGGGAGTATCTTTGTGCATTACGCGGTAAATAATTTTAAAGCTGAATGTTTTGCTGAAGCATCGGGATCCAAAAAAGCCATGCAAGAATGTGATCCTTTGGGAGGTGATCAAGTAAAATATACCGGGGAAATTTCCGCGGAAAGTAGGAAAGATCTAAATAAAGTTTTAGAAAGCGTCTATTTTTCTTCAGAAAATACAGGAAGGCGAAAGATATCAGAGCTCATTTCTGTAAAGCAGCCTTTACCCAACGCGACTGTCGAAAGTCCGATGAAGATTACAGGAAAAGCACGGGGATACTGGTATTTTGAAGGAGAAGCTCCTTTCAAACTGGTTGATAAAGATTACAAAACCCTGGCGACCGGTTCTTTAAAGGCGCAGGGAGAATGGATGACAGAAGATTTTGTGCCTTTTGAGGGAGAAATTTCCTTTGAAGCAGCTAACAATGAGCGGGGATATTTGATCTTAAGCCGCTCAAATGCGTCAGGTAAACCGGAACACGACAGGTCGTATCGAATTCCGGTATTGTTTACTCCAAATAATTAAAATTATTTTTCTTCAACCAGATGCCTCCATCCAAACTTGTCTTCGGCACGGTTATACTGGATGTCCATTAATTTAGATTTGAAGAATTTGGCATAGGATTCTTCCTGTTCCGGCAATTCGAACTTTTCACCCATATGGCCAAAGCCTTTGATAGGATTAATGGTAGCCGCTGTACCTGCACCAAATATCTCTTTTAGTTCCCCGGTTCTGGCTGCTTCCACAATTTCCTTTACGGTAACCCGTCTCACTTCGATAGGAATGTTGTTTTCTTCGGCAAGTGCGATGACACTTTTCCTGGTGACCCCGTCAAGGATACGATCACTCGTAGGGGCAGTCAATAATTTATCTCCCACCCTGAAGAAAATGTTCATTGTCCCGGCCTCTTCCAGGTACTCATGAGTGTTGGCATCTGTCCAGATTATTTGTTGAAATCCTTCTTCTTTTGCAAGGTTGGTAGGATAAAACTGGGCGCCATAGTTTCCTGCAGCTTTGGCATATCCTACCCCGCCGTTTGCGGCACGACTGAATTTTTCAGCAAATACCACTCTAACTTCTCCGCTGTAATAAGCCTTGGCAGGAGAGCAGATGATCATGAATTTGTAGGTTTTTGAAGGGGAAGCTGAAACACCAGGTTCTGTGGCGATCACAAAAGGCCTGATGTAAAGGGAATTTCCAAGGCCTTTTTTGATCCAGTCCCTGTCAAGGTTGAGTAAAGTCTCAAGCCCTTCCAGGAACATTTCTTTTGGAAATTCAGGAATTGCAAGCCTTATGGAAGACTTGTTGAACCGGTCAATATTTGCTTCAGGTCTAAAAAGCCAGACCTGGTCTTCGTCATCTTTGAAAGCTTTCATCCCTTCAAAAATGGCCTGCCCGTAGTGAAAAACTTTTGCTGAAGGTTCAAGCTGAATAGGTCCGTAAGGTTTTATAGTTGGATTTTGCCACTGCCCGTCTACATAATCACACTCCATCATATGGTCAGTAAACACATTTCCAAATACTAAATTATCGAAGTCAACCGAATTGATCTTTGAAGCCGAAGCCTCAACTACATCGATTGCGTGGGATATACCATTTCTCATTTTTTCTTAGATATTTGTGCAAATTTACCGAAATAAATGCGGTTATTAAAGGTGGCAATTGACTAATTTTATCTTAATTTAATTTTCCGGAACCACTAATATTTCAGGTATGTTTAAATTCAAGCAAGCAATCCTGGTTTTTCTTTTCCTGTGGATTGGAATTCAGGCTTATGCGCAGAATAATTCCGAAGTAGATCAGGGAAGGGGAAAGAGCGCGATATCGATGGGCGAAAAGATCGATTTGGAGAACCTTCTTTCTGCTTATCAAATGGAGAAAGAATATCGGAATTTGAAAGCCGGCGATACGCTTCAATCTACCTTTGCGGCACAGGTTACCTCTGTTTGTAAGAACAAAGGCTGCTGGATGAAAGTAGCTTTAGAAGACGGATCTGAAGTTATGGTAAAGTTCAAGGATTATGCATTTTTTGTGCCCAAAGACATCGAAACCAGCACGGTTTTCATTAACGGTTTGGCCTATGTAGAAGAAATGTCTGTTGAGGAGCAAAAGCATTATGCCGAAGATGAAGGTCTTTCCCGGGAAGAGATCTCGGCGATCAAAGTACCTAAAAAGACCCTGCTGTTTTTGGCAGACGGGGTAAGAATTGAAAAATAAGATTTGAAAAGAGAAATAATCAGGACCGGCGATGGTTCGGCCACAATTTACCTGCCCGAATGGAATGAACATTATCATTCCAAGCACGGGGCTTTGCAGGAGGCCCAACATGTTTTCATTCAGTCGGGGCTTAAACATTATCTGGAGAAAAAGGCTCCAGAACGCTTAAACATTCTGGAAATTGGTTTTGGGACAGGGCTAAACGCGCTCATAAGTTTTTATGAAGCTCAAAAAAATGACCTGACCCTGGACTATACCGGGGTCGAAGCCTATCCTGTAGCTGAAGAAGAATTAGTATCCCTGGAATACGCCGGATTATTTAATGAAAATGATGCGGCTGAAGTTTTTGAAAAATTGCACAAAACCCCCTGGGGTAAAAAAACTGAAATATCTCCTCTTTTTTACCTTCAGAAGGAGCAAATGTTCTTTAAAGATATCAAAGCGGAGAACCTTTTCGATCTTATCTTTTTCGATGCCTTTGGGCCTCGGGTTCAGCCTGACCTATGGACCGAAGAGATCTTCTTGAAAATGTACAGGTCGTTACGAAGGGATGGGGTGCTGGTAACCTATTCGGCTAAAGGTAGTGTTAGGCGTGCCATGCAGGCAGTAGGATTTCTTGTGGAGCGGCTCCCCGGACCTCCCGGAAAACGTGAAATGTTGCGTGCCACCAAAACAGGAGACTGAATTGAGCTGTTAAACCTATAATAAT
>CAZNFK010000004.1:20774-49880 GCA_964572365.1 uncultured Flavobacteriaceae bacterium
AAAAAATGCATTATGAAGATGAAAAGGAAATTGACGACTCTTTTCTTGCCGAGGTGGTAGACAAATGGGAGATCGCTGCCGATAAATTTCGGGAACTGGACCTGAGGGTTGCAAAAGTGAGGATCGGCCTGGTGTTATCTGCCCGTGGAGGTGCCCTTGCTCAAATGAAAAAACCGGTCAAGTACAATGTTGGAGCCCCGTTAGGAAGTGGGAAACAGTGGCAATCGTGGATACACATAGAAGACCTTGCCAGGATCTTTCTCCACATTCTGGAGAATGGCCTAACAGGTGTCTACAATGCGGTAGCGCCAAATCCTGTAACCAATAAAGAACTTACCGAGGAACTGGCGAGAACAATGGGTAAAAAGACCTGGTTGCCCAATGTGCCGCCGGTAGCTTTAAAACTGGTGATGGGGGAAATGTCTGACATGATCTTGAGCAGCCAGCTGGTGAGCAGCAAAAAGATACAGGAATCGGGTTTCACCTTCCATTATATAAATCTCCCTAAAGCCCTTGAAGATATAATGCATAAAAAAACCGGCTAAAATAGCCGGTCCTTTTTCGAAAATTCACTTAATCACAGCTTACGACTTTTTAGCTTTTACATTTATGGTAAGCTCCATTTCATCGCTGATGAAATTGTCTCCCAAATTGTCAAAAACAGATTTTGAACCGTAATTAACTTTCCAGTTAGTTCTGTCAATGGTGAAAGTTTCACTTTCCAGACTTAACTCTTCCTCATCAATATCTGAATTGATAGGGAACTGTATATTTTTAGTTTCCTCTTTTATGGTAAGGTTTCCTTCCAGCATTTTTTGACCGTCTTTCTCAGTGATCCCGGTAATTTCAAAAGTTGCGGTAGGGAATTTTTTCACGTTGAAAAAGTCGGTTTCCTTTCCTTCCACGGTCCCTTTAAGGTGGTTTTCAAGGCTCGTACGATCTTTTTCATCCATCCCCTCATCGGTCACCTTAATAGAGTTCATGTCAATGGTGACTTTTCCTCCGGTGATTTGTTCCTGGGTGGCCATGATGGTTCCACTTTCAATGTTGATGGTTCCGCGGTGCTCGCCGGTGGGCTTGGTTCCCCGCCATTCTATGGTAGAGGCAGTTGTGTCTATCTCATAGGTCACAGCCTCCTCGGTTGGGGTGGCAGCTTCTTTGGCCTCACCCGGCTCTACTTTATTTTTTGCTTCGTTCTTGCAGGCAATGGTGCTTGCGGCGATTCCTGTGATCAGGAATAAATTCATTATTGTTTTCTTCATTTTTGAATCTGAATTTTAGATTTAAGGAGTAAAATTAGATTTTTAACATACAAAGAATCTTAATTTATTATTAAAACTTTCTGGTGACATTTTGACATTTCACATTTATTGGCAACACTTTTGTCTGTTGAAACACGGAATTAAATATCTATTGAAATGACTGAAAAAGAACGCAACGAAGAAAATATTTCAGAAGAAGAAAATATAAAAGACCAGGTGGAAGAAATACTTGACGATGCCATTGAAGAGGCGGAAGACAAGAAATCTGATTCCGAAGATGAAAAAACTTCAGAAAAAGACCAGTTAAAGGCCGACCTGGAGAAGGAAAAAGATAAATTCCTCAGGCTTTTTGCAGAATTTGAAAACTATAAAAGACGTACCAGTAAAGAGCGAATTGAGATGTTCAAGACTGCCAGCCAGGACGTCATAATTGCCATGTTGCCGGTTCTTGACGATTTTGACAGGGCCATTAACGAAATTGCAAAGGCAAAAGATAAAAATTTGCTGAAAGGGGTGGAACTCATCCATACAAAATTCAGGGAAACGCTTCGCGCTAAAGGGCTGGAGTTAATGGAAGTGAAGGAAGGAGATAACTTTGATGCCGATCTTCATGAAGCGATCACGCAAATTCCTGCGCCTTCAGATAAATTAAAAGGCAAGATTGTTGACGTGGTAGAGAAAGGATATAAACTTGGTGACAGGATCATTCGCTATCCAAAGGTGGTGACCGGCAAGTAGTTTATACCAACAAATTTTAGAACAGGAGTTTACAATGAAACAGGATTATTACGAAATATTAGGAATTAGCAAGAACGCGACAACAGCCGAGATCAAGAAGGCTTATCGAAAAAAAGCTATAGAATACCACCCAGATAAGAATCCGGGTGATTCCAAGGCAGAGGAAATGTTTAAGAAGGCTGCCGAGGCATACGAGGTTCTGAGCAATGAAGATAAGCGGGCGCGATATGATCGATTTGGTCACCAGGCCTTTGAAGGCGGCGGCTTCGGCGGCGGTGGCGGAATGAATATGGATGATATCTTCAGCCAGTTCGGTGATATTTTCGGCGGTGCTTTTGGCGGCGGCGGAGGTTTCGGTGGATTTGGCGGCTTTGGCGGTGGCGGAGGCCAGCGCCGGGTTAAAGGTAGTAACCTGCGTATTCGGGTATCCCTTAGCCTTGAAGAGATCGCAAATGGAGTTGAGAAGAAGATCAAGGTTAAACGTAAACTCCAGGCTAAAGACACTACCTACAAAACCTGTCCTACCTGTCATGGTAGCGGACAGGTGACCCGGGTCACCAACACCATTTTAGGAAGAATGCAAACCGCTTCTCCCTGTACCTCCTGTGGCGGTAGCGGCCAGGTAATTGATCATAAACCTGCCGATGCAGATGCTCATGGACTTGTCATGAAAGAGGAGACCGTATCTATCAAGATCCCGGCAGGGGTGGTAGAAGGCATGCAGCTTAAGGTAACCGGAAAAGGTAACGACGCACCGGGTAACGGGGTGCCGGGTGACCTGCTGGTAGCCATCGAGGAAAAAGAGCATCCTGCGCTGCAAAGAGAAGGTGACAACCTGCACTATGACCTTTACATCAGCTTTTCTGAAGCTACATTAGGTACTTCGAGGGAAATCGACACGGTTACGGGAAAGGTTAGGATCAAGATCGATGAAGGGGTGCAATCAGGAAAAATACTGCGTCTTCGCGGCAAAGGTATCCCAAACATCAATGGTTATGGAAAAGGAGACCTGCTGGTGCATGTAAATGTCTGGACGCCAAAAACCCTGAGCAGGGAACAACGGGAGTTCTTTGAGAGAATGGCTACAGATGAGCATTTCCAGCCGAAGCCCGAAAAAAGCGATAAATCATTTTTTGAAAAAGTTAAAGATATGTTTACATAATGTAAGAATGTTAAAAAATTTTTACATATATTTGAGCATCACTAATCTCAATTAGTGATAATTTTTCTTTTTCATAGCAATTTTTTTCCCACCCTTGAGCAATCAAGGGTGGGTTTTGTTTTTTTGAAAGGGTATTTTTTGGTCGGGTTGAATTCTTTCGGGAATTATTAAAATCTTCCCAATTTTAAAAATCCCCTTTCAGCATTTCAATATATTTACGCCAAACCGCTTTTATGGATAATCTTTTGGTTGCAGAAAGTATTTCAAAGACTTTTGGAGAATTTACTGCACTCAACAATATTTCTCTTGAGATCCCGAGAGGGAGCATATTTGGTTTGTTAGGCCCCAACGGTGCCGGAAAAACCACTTTTATCAGGATCATCAATCAAATCATCCTTCCCAGTGAAGGACGCATCTTATTAGACGGGCACCCATTACAGCCTTCAGACATTCAGAATATAGGATACCTGCCCGAAGAGCGGGGTCTTTACAAATCCATGAAAGTAGGGGAGCAGGCCCTTTATTTGGCGCAGTTAAAAGGACTTTCAAAAGCCGAAGCCAAAAAAAGGCTGCAATACTGGTTTGAAAGACTTAAGATCGAAGACTGGTGGGACAAGAAGATCCAGGAACTCTCAAAAGGGATGGCCCAGAAAGTGCAGTTTGTGGTCACCGTTTTGCACCGGCCTAAACTGCTGATCTTTGATGAACCCTTCAGCGGCTTTGATCCCGTGAACGCCAATTTGATAAAGGATGAGATCCTTCAGCTAAGAGAAGACGGGGCGACCATTTTATTTTCCACTCACAGGATGGAAAGCGTGGAGGAGCTGTGTGAATACATGGCGCTTATTCATAAAGGGAATAAATTGCTTGACGGAAGGGTTTCCGCGATCAAACAGGAATACAAATCCAATACCTTTGAAGTGGGGCTGGAGACTCAAGATCCCGATAGCCTTCGGAAAGAGCTCAGGGAAAGATTTCCCATCACCGATACCAATTTCAAGAGTATTCACAATGACCTGAAGCTGCAGATCCAAATCGCTGACAATGCTTCTCCCAATGACCTTTTGATATTTCTTACTTCAAGGGCCACGGTGAACCATTTTGTGGAGGTGATCCCGTCTGTCAATGATATATTCATTAAAACCGTGACCACCCATGCGTAACTTAAAATTGATCATCAAGAGGGAATATCTGGCAAGGGTGAGGAACAAGACCTTCATGATAATGACCTTTTTGAGTCCGCTTATCCTGGTGGCCATGATCATGTTGATCGCTTACCTGGCGAGTCTCAATACCGAAGATCAGCGAGTAGTGGGGATCAATGATGAAAGCGGCCTTTTTGTGGAGGAATTCGGAGATTCCGAAGAAATAAGATTTATCGACCTTTCAGATGTTTCGGTAGAAGATGCAAAGAGCCTTGTAAGGGAGAAAAATTACTACGGGCTCCTGCACATCCCCGAAATTGAGAATAATGCTTCACCCGATATTCAGTTTTATGCCAAGGAGGCACCGGCTTTTGGTTTCCTAACCCAGATCGAGAAGACCATAGGAGCCAAACTAACCAACAGGCAACTGCAGGCAAGAGGTATAGATATTGACCTTATTGAAGAATCTGAAGCGCGGGTGGTGATCCAGATCCAGAATTTCGCTGGGGAACGAACCTCAAAAATGTCAAATTACGTAAAGATGTTCTTTGGCGGGGCGGCAGGTTACCTGTTGATGATGTTCATTATTATCTACGGAAATATGGTGATGCGCAGCGTGATTGAGGAAAAGACCAACCGCATTATAGAGATCATCATATCGTCGGTCAAACCCATCCATTTGATGTTGGGAAAAATACTGGGTACCAGTTTTGCCGGAATTACACAATTCATTATTTGGGTGATCCTGGGAGGCGTAATGTTGACCGGGGTGTCCTATTTTGCCGGGGTAGACGTGGCCCAGATCCACAGCCCGCAACAGCAGGCGCTGGAGCAAATTTCTGAAAATGACCTGCAGCAACTGGTGATCGATATTGCCAAACTTCCCATGTTGACCTTACTCATTAGTTTTCTGGTCTATTTCATTGGAGGGTACTTTTTATACAGCTCGATCTATGCGGCCATTGGGGCTGCGGTAGACAATGAGACCGATACCCAGCAGTTCATGTTCCCATTGATCCTTCCTTTGATGCTGGGCATCTATGTAGGGTTCTTTTCGGTAATAGAAAATCCGCACGGGGTGGTTTCCACTGTTTTTTCAATGATCCCCTTAACTTCGCCCATCGTCATGCTCATGCGAATCCCCTTTGGGGTGCCTTGGTGGGAACTTGCTTTATCTATAACTTTATTGATCTTAAGTATCGCCTGCACCGTTTGGATAGCCGCCAAGATATACCGGGTGGGAATTTTGATGTATGGAAAAAAACCGGGATATAAAGAACTTTATAAATGGCTTAAATATTAAAATATGCAACAAGGAGTAGATCAGGTAAAGGAAGTAATTGAAGAGGATATCTGGGGCACTATCCAGGATTTTCTCAATTATTCGCTGATCAACTTCGGAAGCGAGGAAAACCCCATCAGGATCACCGTGTGGGTGATCCTCCTGGTGATCGTGGCCTTCTTCCTTACCAACATGGTCATGCGGGGAATAAGGCTCTTCTTCACCCGAAAGATGGAGGAGGCCGATAAGCTTAAGTTCATCAGCGTTTTTAAATTCATACGCTACCTGGTCTACGTGGTAGTGGTGATCGTCACCCTGAGTTCGGCAGGAATAGATATTACGATCCTGTTAACCGCCTCGGCAGCCTTGTTCGTGGGGCTTGGTCTGGCCTTGCAGGAGCTTTTTCAGGATATAATTGGCGGCCTCTTCATCATTGTTGATAAATCGCTGCTGGTGGGTGATGTGGTAGAAATGGATGGCCGGGTAGGTCGGGTGATCGACATTAAATTACGCACCACACGACTGCTTACCCGCGATGACAAAGTGATGATCATTCCCAACCATAAATTCACCAGTGAGATCATTCTCAATTTTACTCAAAATCATCGTACCACGAGAGAGCTGGTAAGAGTGGGGGTGGCTTACGGCAGTGATACTGAAAAAGTGAAAAAACTGCTGCTTGAAAGTGTTCATGAACAGGCCGGCATCACCAAAAAACCCAGTCCTTTTGTACTTTTTGAAGATTTTGGGGATTCAGCCCTTATTTTCTCGGTCAATTTCTTCGTGACCGACAGTTTTGTAGATCCTAAAATAAAGAGTCAGGTGCGGTACAACATTGACGAAAAGTTCAGAGAAAATGGTATTACCATTCCATTCCCTCAAAGAGATGTGCATTTCTTTAATAACAGCCCTAAACCTAAAGAAGAAGATCATGAGTAAAACAGCAGGTTTATTACTGTGGATCGGGTTGATGTGTCTTTTTGCTCCCAATCTTCGGGGGCAATCGACAGATCTGGGGAGGGTGGAATTCACCTACTTCCCGCAAAGTGATTCGGATAACTCCTTCAGGAGGTTCAAAACCTTTCTCAATTTCCCCATAAAGATAGGAGAGAATGAAAGTTATTTGGTTCCGGGTGTGGAATATGAGAATATCAATTTTAAGTTTATCGATGACACTCCCTTTCAAAAAAGAGGCGAGCTGGACAGGTTCCAGTCCTTCAGTTTAAACCTTGGATATACCTTTTTATTAAGTGAAGACTGGCGATTTGCTGCCCGGGGAGGAGCCATGTTCGCTTCAAATTTTGAAACCGGAAAAGCCATCAAAGACGATCTTCTTTATACGGGAGCCGTTTTCTTTATTAAAGACCGAACGGGGGAAGATGCAGCGCCAAAGCCATGGAGGCTTATTGCTGGACTGCATTATTCTACCACCTCGGGTTTCCCTTTTCCACTGCCGGTATTCAACTATTACAGGGAATTTCATCCTGACTGGTCATTTAGCCTTGGGGTGCCCAAAACAAATTTGAAGTATTCTTTCAATGCGAAACACCATGTACAGGCTTTCGCCACCCTCGATGGATTCTTCGCAAATATCCAGGAGAACAGGTTGCTGCAATCCACGAATGAGGTGGCCGAAAATATTTCCATGACCATTATTTTAGGAGGCCTGGGCTATGAATACAATTTTACCAAACATTTAGTATATTACCTGTACACAGGATATACCATTATGAACGATATTCGTCTAAGGGATGATAATAAGGACGACGTTTATACCATTAATAAGTCCAATACCTTTTATGCCCGAAGCGGATTAAAATTCAAAATATAAGCATGTCAAAAATACTATTGATCGAGGACGAAGCAGCTATTAGAAGGGTACTTTTAAAGATCCTTACCGAAGAAAACAATTCCTATGAAGTAGAGGAGGCTGCAGACGGACTGGAAGGGATCGAAAAAATAAAAGATCAGGATTATGACCTGATCCTCTGTGATATAAAAATGCCGAAAATGGATGGGGTTGAGGTGCTTGAAGCAGTGAAGAAGCTTAAGCCTGAAGTTCCCGTAGTGATGATCTCGGGACATGGTGACTTGGACACTGCTGTAAATACCATGAGGCTGGGGGCCTTCGATTATATCTCAAAACCCCCAGATCTAAACAGGCTTTTGAATACCGTTCGAAACGCATTGGACCGAAAGGAACTTGTAGTGGAAAATACCCGGCTTAAAAAGAAAGTGGGGAAGAATTTTGAGATGATCGGGGAATCTGAAGCGATAACCCGTATTAAAGAGATCATTGAAAAAGTAGCACCTACAGATGCACGGGTTTTGATAACAGGCCCTAACGGTACTGGAAAAGAACTGGTGGCTCACTGGCTTCATCAAAAAAGTGACCGGTCGGGAGGTCCCATGATAGAGGTGAACTGTGCCGCGATCCCTTCAGAATTGATAGAAAGTGAACTTTTTGGTCATGTTAAAGGAGCATTTACCTCGGCCAATAAAGACCGTGCCGGGAAATTTGAAGCCGCTAACGGCGGAACCATTTTTCTGGATGAGGTGGGAGACATGAGTCTTTCTGCCCAGGCAAAAGTTTTACGGGCGCTGCAGGAAAGCAAGATCTCACGCGTGGGAAGTGATAAGGATATCAAGGTTGATGTGAGGGTGATCGCAGCGACCAATAAAGATCTGAAAAAAGAAATTGAAGAAAAGAAATTCAGGGAAGACCTCTACCACCGGCTTGCTGTGATCTTGATCAAGGTGCCGCCTTTAAATGAGAGGCGCGATGATATTCCGCTGCTGGTGAATTTCTTTGCTGAAAAGATTTCAGAAGAACAGGGAGTAAATCCTAAAACCTTTACCGAAGATGCTCTTAAGCTGCTGAAGGAATACAACTGGACCGGAAACATTCGGGAATTGCGGAATGTGGTTGAACGGCTCATCATCCTTGGCGGCAGCGAAGTTACCGAGGAGGATGTGAGGCTTTTTGCCAGTAAGTAATTCGGAGTAAAACTTAATTATCCTTTGGTGGCGGTAAATACTTGAGAAAGTACATTTTATCGCCGCTGGGATGATCCCATTCATTGAAAAGTTTAAAGCCGTAGCGTTGGTAAGCAAGGCTTATGCGGCGTATGCGGGTTTCGGCGAAGATAGGGAGCTGCCTTTCTTTCGCGATCGCAAAGAACTGGTCTTTCATGTCATAAGCGATCTTGGCTTCATCGCTTTTTCCGCGGGCGTCAGAGAGTATTCCCCAGAACCAGCAATAAAGATAATCCCCTTCCTTTGGGCGCTGACTTTTCACATAACCCTGGGTTTTCATTGCCTTTAGCCCTTTTTTGATGCCGGTAACATTCAGCGCCAGTTTGATATCCATGATGGTATCTTTCCAGAAATTCTTGTCCTTGCTGTTGGTTTGGAAAAGAATGGCGATCCCCTTGCCGTTTTCAGAAACGATCAAAGCATCTTTCTCAATGGCTTTTTCCACCATGTATTTTGCCAGGTATCGAAATCTTTTTTCGCGTTTATGATCGTCTTTTACGATCTCCATTGAGGTAGGTATCTCCTGAAGTAAAGTGGAAACGTTCTCTATGATCTGCTGCTTGTCCAAGGGTCTGAAATTTTGCCGAAAGATAAAAAAATAGCGCCAATCTTTCCCTCTCTATGCCCTGACTCTTCACAGAAGGTTAAAAAAAGACAATATTCCCTGGAAATCAGTACCTGTTTGGAATGGTTTTTTATTTTTGTTTTCCTGAATTTTAAATTTAAGTACCGGTTATGAAAAAAATCGCCACCATAATATTTCTTTTAGCTTTTGTCTTTGCGGGACAGGCGCAAATGTCCATGCAGGAACAGGATTCCCTGAATCTGCGAAAATTGTATGATATGTCCCTGCTTAACGGGCAGAGTTATGACTGGCTTGACCATCTCTCGAACCAGATTGGCGGACGCTTATCGGGTTCTGTAAATGCCCAGCGTGCCGTAGAGTACACCAAAGCCGAATTGGAGAAGCTGGGATTGGACAAAGTCTGGCTTCAGCCGGTAATGGTTCCAAAATGGACCCGCGGGGTGAAAGAATATGCCTATGTGCAACCATCAGAAGGCCCTACTAAAACGGTTAATATTACCGCACTTGGAGGATCTGTGGCCACACCGGAGTCCGGTTTAAGAGCTCAGGTGATCGAAGTGCAGGGAATTGAGGATCTTGCCCGTTATGGAAAGGAACAAATAGAAGGGAAGATCGTTTTTTATAACCGACCCATGCGCCCTGACCTCATTCACACTTTCGAGGCTTATGGAGGGTGTGTAGACCAGCGATACGCCGGAGCAAAAGAGGCTGCAAAATACGGTGCGGCAGGGGTTATCGTTAGGTCGTTGAGTCATAAGATCGATGAATATCCCCATACGGGATCCATGAGCTATGGGGAGCTTCCCAATGAACAACGCATTCCCGCGGCGGCCATCAGCACTAAAGATGCTGAATACTTAAGTAGTCTGCTGAAGCTTGATCCTGAAATGAACTTTTACTATAAGATGAATTGTAAGAATTACGAGGATGTAGAATCGTATAACGTCATTGGTGAAATCACCGGAAGTGAATTTCCGGAAGAGATCATTGTGGTTGGTGGTCATCTTGACTCGTGGGACCTTGGCGACGGCTCACATGACGATGGCGCCGGAGTTGTTCAGTCTATGGAGGTATTGCGTCTTTTTAAGGAAAGTGGTCTTCGACCAAAACGAACTTTGCGTGTCGTGCTCTTTATGAATGAAGAGAATGGCCTGCGTGGAGGAAATAAATATGCTGAAGTTGCCAGACAAAAGAATGAAAATCACATTTTCGCGCTTGAAAGTGACTCCGGAGGCTTTACTCCCAGAGGATTCTCTATTGACGCTTCCCCTTCTCAATTTGAGCAGATAAGAAGTTGGGAGCCACTTTTTAAGCCTTATTTGATCCATTACTTCGAAAAAGGAGGGAGTGGTGCAGACATAGGACCCCTAAAAGGCGGAAATATTGTGCTTGCGGGGCTAAGACCCGATTCACAACGATATTTTGACCATCACCATGCGGCAACCGATACTTTTGAAGCAGTAAATAAAAGGGAATTAGAGCTCGGCGCTGCCACTATGGCTTCCCTGGTTTACCTGGTAGACAAGTACGGTTTTAAACAAATTCAGAATAAAGAAGATATCCTGAAGTAAAAAGATTCGGCTTTACCCTAAGCAGGCATAGAAACTTATTATCTTTGCAGCCTTAAAAACGCTGCAAGCTTGCATATTACTGCCTACACCAAAGAATTCGGAAAGAACCTCCACATCGCCTATCCCGTGATGCTGGGGCAGCTGGGTCATGTTCTGGTAGGCCTTGCAGATAATATCATGGTGGGCCAGCTGGGAGCGGCTCCGCTTGCGGCCGTTTCCCTGGGCAACAGCCTCGTGTTTATCGCCCTTTCTCTCGGAATTGGTTTTTCTTTTGCCATAACTCCACTTATAGCCGAAGCCGATGGCGCCGGCGATGTGGAGACCGGAAAAAGCTATTTTCATCACGGCATCATCATGTGCGGGATAAATGGCATCCTGCTGTTCCTATTACTGCTGCTGGCAAAACCCATTTTGTACCATCTGGACCAGCCGCCCGAGGTGGTGGCTTTGGCCATTCCTTACCTGGAGATCGTAGCCTTTTCCATGGTCCCCTTGATGCTTTTCCAGGCTTACAAACAATTTGCCGATGGCTTATCTCAAACAAAATATGCCATGTATGCTACATTGATCTCTAATGTGGTAAATGTTGTCTTCAATTACCTGCTCATCTACGGGATTTGGATCTTTCCCCGGCTTGAAGTGGAAGGCGCGGCCCTGGGAACCTTGATCTCAAGGTTCTTTATGTTGTGGTTCGTGTGGGAGATCCTTCGGCGAAAGAAGAAATTCAGGCAGTACTTTATCTGGTCCAGAAAAGAGCTTGTCAAAATCCATATATTCAAGAGGTTATTTTCCCTTGGCTTCCCTACCGCGCTGCAAATGCTGTTTGAAGTGGCCATTTTTACCGCCACTGTATTCCTTGCGGGTACGCTGGGAACCAATCCGCAGGCGGCGAACCAGATCGCTCTCAACCTTGCTTCCATGACCTTCATGGTTGCCGTAGGTTTAGGAGTGACAGCAACCATTAGGGTAGGAAACCAGAAGGGGAAAGCCAATTTTGAAGATTTGCGCCGCATCGCCTTTTCCACCTTTTTGCTGGTGTTTCTTATCGAAGCAGTGTTCGCGGTTGGATTTATTTTGTTGAAAGACTGGTTGCCCACTCTGTATATTGACGATTCTGCAGTGATCCTGCTGGCGGCGCAATTGTTGATCGTTGCCGCCCTGTTTCAGTTAAGCGACGGCTTGCAGGTTGTCATCCTTGGGGCTTTGCGCGGCCTGCAGGATGTGAAATTCCCAACTCTCATCTGTTTTATCGCTTATTGGATAATAGGCTTTCCCGTTTCTTTTTTCCTGGGGAAAGAGGAAGCCTGGGGCAGCATGGGGATTTGGTTCGGGCTCCTGGCGGGCTTGACCGCTTCAGCATTAATGTTGTATATTCGGTTCAATTATTTGAGCAAAAAATTGCTGGTGCAGGCCGAAGCTCACTCAAAAATTACTGTTTAAAAATATATTTCTGAATATGGAATTTCCAAAATTTCTTCTCGGTGACAATACCGATTATCCCGATGCTATTTTCATAGTGCATACCGAATTTCCGAGGTTCATCCTGAATCTGGAGAATGATGAAGTAGAGTGGCTGGAAGATTTTGATGCCTCAGATGAAAAAGAACTCGCTTCTGAAGCTGAAGGTTTGATTCAACAGGCCACCGATTTCTATGACAGGGAAGTTTCCCGTTACGAAGATTAAACACAGATGGAGCAACTGGTAGAAACAGATCAGGAGATCTTCCTTTTTTTGAATAACCTGGGAAGCTCCGGCTTTGATGCCTTCTGGAACCTGGTGACCAATAAGTTCACCTCGATCCCTTTTTATGGTCTTTTGCTGTATCTTCTGTACAGGAGTATCGGCCTCAAAAAGACCTTTGTGACCCTGCTTTTGGTCGCGGGTCTCATTACCTGTACAGACCAGCTCGCGAACGTGTTTAAACATTGGATCGAACGGCCCAGGCCCTGTAGGCAGGAAGGGGTAATGGAAATGGCCCGATTCGTGGCTGTGCGCTGCGGACGGTTCGGATTCTTTTCTGCCCATGCGGCGAGTTCGGCTGCTCTGACTGTTTTTCTGGGCCTTATCCTACGGCAGTACTGGAAAGGAAGCTTATTGGTGCTGGCTCTATGGGCAGCATTGGTATCTTACAGCCGAATTTATGTAGGGGTTCATTACCCGGGAGATATTCTTGTGGGCTGGTTCTTCGGAATTATTCTGGGCTTATTATTTTATAAGCTTTGGAAATGGCTTTTGAAAAAGTACTTTTTTATTCCTTCCTCTCCAGAACATAAAACTTCCTGATCAACCTGTCTTTGTAACCCGATTTTTCAGGGTGCACGTAGTTGAGGTCATATCTTTCCGAAGAAATGATCCTGAAACGGTCTTGCTCGTGAATAAAAATGCTGTCTTTTTCCATTAGAAGGAGCCCGAATCTCTGGTCCTTAAGTCGAAGTACTTCTTCTTCGGAAAGATTGGGAATGGGTTTTCCGAATTCCCAAATGATCTCGGGGGTAGTATTGCGATATTCATAAATGTTGAGGCCTATCTTTTCTGAAGTTTCCCGAAGTTCAGAAATATTCCGGAAATCCGGGTTTTCCAAAAGGGCATAAGTGAGGGGGAAACCTGCGACAATAATTCCGCAGATAAAGGCTACGGTGAGATAAAAAACCTTCGGATATTCCTGCTTTTTCAGAAAATAGAGCTTGGCAATTCCAATTCCGAAGAGAATGATCGAAGTTGCCATATACCAGAAGAGGTAACCCTTAAGGTCCAGCATGAAATAAGCTCCCACCGGGAAAATCAGTCCGATGGTGGCGATCAATCCGTGGTTAAAATAAACGATCCACTTTTCCTTTAGTGGAAGTTCTCTGAATTTCCTGAACAGATATTCGATGTAAAAACTGGTGTTGAGTGCAAGAGGGATCATGACCGGCAACAGGTAGCGCGCCTTTTTTTCGGGAATAACAGAAAGCAATACCACCGCGCTGAGGGTCCAAAAAAGGGAAAAAACATAGGCTTTTTTATTGCTTACCCTGTTCTTGAGATAAGGGTACAGCAGCCCTACAAATGCCGGGATGGTCCAGATGCCGCTTTGGGTGAAGAAGCTCCAGTAATAGTAGAAAGGTTTGACATTGTAGTTTGCCCATCTGGTGGTTTCCACAGTAGTTATTCTGGTAAATGCCACTGGATCGGCCAGTCTGACAAATAAGAACCACCAGCCGCTGATAATTAATGCGGCTACCACGAACAGGATAAAAGGCCCTTTTTTGCTGCTGAAGCCTTTAAAGCCATATACTTTCCAGAAGGCTAACAAAAAGGGGATTAGCAGGGCATAAAAAGAAACAGGACCTTTGCTCATAAAGGAAAATCCGAAGAAAAGCGCGGCCAAAAATGCGTTTTTATAGAGGTCCTTCCTGCCGGTGAAGAATTCCCACAGGTAAAAAATAGCCGCCATCATAAAGCCATGAGTGAAAATATCCCACTGGCCATTGCGTCCTGCAAAAATGATATAGAATGAGGAGGCGAGAATAAGGGAAGCTAAAAAAGATTGTTTTTGAGTGATTCCCAGCCGGGGAATCAATTTGTAAAAGTAAAACAACAGGAAAAGTGCCAGCAGGGCAGCCGGTAATCTAAGGGCAAAGAGGCTGTCGAATCCAATTAGTATGGCGCTTAATGCGGTAAGCCAGGTGGGCAGGGGAGGTTTTTCATACCGCGGCTCGTTATTCATGGTGGTGAGCAGCCAGTTGTCCAGGTCAACCATTTCCCTCGCGGTGATGAAATTCCGCGCTTCCATGATGTTCACGTAGAGCACGTCAAGGTTGAACATAAAGATGAGAACTCCCACTCCCAAAAGAATGAACAGGTACTTTTTAGAAACTTCAGGCATATTTCTTCCTGCTTAAAATGATGTTACGAACATAGATAATGCTTCCGCCGAGATGACCTATCAATAACACGGGATCCTTCCGAAGAACAGCATAGATGAGAATTAACGTTGCCCCGGTGAGACTGAGCAGCCAAAACCCCATGGGAAGTACAGATTCCCGAATCCTTTCTGAATAATACCACTGGTAAATGAACCTGAAGGTGAAGATCACCTGTGCCCCCGAACCCAGGAACAACAACCAAAAGGGAATTGCTTCGTTAAAGAACAGCTTTTGCACATCATAAGTGTTGTTGTTATAGGAATAGATGAAAAGGATCACCGGGAGTAAATACAAAAACCATCGTACTGCTTTGTTCAGTTTTTTCCACTCTCCCTGTAACTGCAGGTTTCTTATATAGATGAAATAAGTAAGCGCCTGCCCCAGCATAATGGCAAAATCATCTCTTAAATAGCCGTAAACGAATAGGAGGAAAGAGGCAAAAAGGGAGATCTTCCAGAAGTTAGAGGGAGTGAGTACTTTTTTTTGTTTTTCAGAAGCGATCCACTGGAACACCAATCTCGCTGAAAACAAGATCTGCGCGATGAAACCCAGGGTGTAGATCTGCCAGCTACTCATTGCGGCGCACGATTTTATAGTTGATGTAGTTCCTTTTCATCCATAGATAGGCAAAGCAGTCGAGCAATGGGCCCACCAGGCGGTTCATCAAATGGAATTTTGCCTTCCCCGCGATCCTGGGATAATGTCGCACCGGCACTTGTTTGATACGCCCATTCTGGAGCAAGATCATGGCAGGCAGAAAGCGGTGCAGGCCTTTGAACATAGGGATCCTTTTGGCATATTCGGTCCTGATCACCTTCAGCGGACAGCCGGTATCATCCATTCCATCATGGGTGAAGCTCCTGCGAATGCCATTGGCAATAAGGGAAGACATGTTCTTTTTAAAGGAATCTTTCCTGTCGGTACGCACTCCTGTCACCAGGTCATGATCTGCAATATGCTCCAGCAGCAAATTGAAGTCTTCGGGATTTGTTTGCAGGTCTGCATCTATATAGCCCGTTAAAGGGGTTTCCACATGGTCAAACCCAGCCTTTATGGCAGCGCTAAGTCCGCGGTTCTCTTCAAAAGAGATAAAGCTGAAAGCCTCATTTCGTTCACATATTTGTTCCAGCACATCCAGGCTGTTATCGGTAGAGCCGTCATTTATGAAAAGCACACGCGAAGAAATAGGTGCCTTGGCGAGATAGGATGAAAGTTCCTGCTCCACGCGAAGCAAATTTTCAGACTCGTTATACAGAGGAACCAGAATAGTAAATTGATCATCCATGCGGCAGTAGCTATGCCATACAAATGTATTAATAAAATTACATGAAAAGAGAAATTGCGTTAATCGGGAAGAAATCCAAAAGGTTTGTTAATTTGCAGTAGGTTTCATTCGGAAAAAACTTCGGAAAAATAATTTTATGAAAGTACTGGTTACCGGGGCGGCAGGTTTTATTGGTTCTCATGCTGCGGAAAGATTGCAGCAGGAAGGCCTGGAAGTGACAGGGGTAGATAATTTCTCAGATTACTACGATGTTTCCCTGAAGGAGCGGAATGCTGAAGTACTCAGGAAAAATGGTATTTCTATTTTAAAAATGGATCTCAGAAAAACTTCGGAATATGACGTTTTAGCTTCTGATTTCGATTTTATCATTCATTTTGCGGCGCAACCGGGAATTTCAGCTTCCAGTTCTTTCGAAGATTATTTCAGCAATAATGTGATCGCCACCCAGAACCTCCTGGAATTTGCCCAAAGAAATCTCCAGCTGAAGCATTTTTTCAATATCGCCACCTCTTCCATTTACGGTCTTGAAGCTACTTTCCCCGAAACCATTGCGCCAAAACCGGCCTCCTGGTACGGAGTTTCAAAGCTTGCGGGGGAGCAACTGGTTTTGGCAGAAAGCCGTGCGGGGAAATTGAAAGCCTCTTCCCTTAGGTTGTTTTCTGTCTACGGACCCCGGGAAAGACCGGAGAAGCTGTATACAAAATTGATCGATTGTGCCTTTAAGGAGAAAGAATTTCCTGTTTTTAAGGGCAGTAAGAAACATTTGAGAAGTTTTACCTATGTGGGCGATATCGTAGACGGAATTTACAAAGCGGTGCAGCATTACGAAAAGCTTGATGGCGAGATCATCAACCTGGGAGCCGAAGATGAGCATAAGACCGGGGAAGGTATCGAACTTGTGGAGGAGCTTTTGGGTAAAAAAATAAAACTGAAGGTAGTGCCAAGACGTGCCGGTGACCAGTACAGAACCCTTGCCAATATTCAAAAGGCCAGGAAGATCCTGGGTTATGATCCAAGAACCTCTTTTCGTGAAGGCTTGCAAATGCAGATCGACTGGTACAGGGAAAATTTTTTATAGAGACCGGTATTTTTCGAGCAGGTAAGCAGCTGCCTCAAAAGGAGTGGTTTCGTTCTTTTCCAGGGCTTTTAACTGCTCCGGAAGTAGCTTTTTGATCTCAGGGTGCTGGTAAAAACGGTTTTTTAAGTGATCGTTGATCGTTTGTAGCATCCAGAATTTATTCTGTTCCTGCCTGTTGAAATTGAAATGTCCGTTTTCCCGGACCAGTTTTTCAAAATCATTTATCAGGTCCCAAACTTCCTCGATGCCTGTTTTTTCAAGCGCACTGCACAAAAGGACCTTGGGTTGCCAGCCACTGTCTTTGGCCGGGTAGAGGTGCAGCGCCCTTCTGAATTCGGCCCGAGCCTGTTTTGCCGGTTTTAGATTTTCACCGTCTGCCTTGTTGATCACGATGGCATCGGCCATTTCCATAATACCTCTTTTAATTCCCTGTAATTCATCACCGGCACCTGCCAACTTCAGCAGCAGGAAAAAATCGGTCATGCTGTGTACGGTGGTTTCACTTTGTCCTACACCCACAGTTTCGATCAACAGGGTGTCATAACCCGCAGCCTCACATAAAATGATGGTTTCCCGGGTCTTTTTTGCCACGCCACCCAATGAGTCGCCGGAAGGTGAAGGCCGTATAAAAGCATTTTCATGATTCACCAGGGTCTCCATACGCGTCTTGTCCCCTAAAATGCTTCCGCGGGAAACCGTGCTGGTAGGATCTACTGCTAATACTGCAACTTTTTTACCCGTATCGGCTAAATGCCCACCGAAGGCTTCAATGAAGGTGCTTTTTCCCACGCCTGGCACTCCTGTAATTCCTATTCGTATGGATCTATTGGCGAAGGGCAGGCATTTTTCCATCAGGTCTGCGGCCTTTTGCTGGGACTGTGGGTTGCTGCTTTCAACAAGGGTGATCCCTTTGCTTAGGGCGGCCTTATCACCTTCCCTGATCTTCTCAAAAAGGTGTTCTGTGGAAACTTCTTTTTTCCTGCGGGCCCTTATCTTTTTAGCTAGTTCGGCGTTTACTCCGGAGGAAGGTCGGGTGCCTTCAGATTCATTTAAAGCCGATTCTTTGGTCAAACTGGAAATCTTATTTGTATATTGAAGTACTAAATTAATAAAATAAAGATCATTATGAAGACTTTGTATACAGCAACGGCTACAAATAATGACGGGCGCGAAGGCCATGTCCGTAGTGATGACGGAATCCTGGATTTCGAGCTTGGCAATCCCGGAACTGCGAAGGGAAAAGAAAAGACCAATCCCGAGCAGCTTTTTGCGGCGGCATATGCCGCCAGTTATGGCAGTGCACTTAAAACCGCTGCGGGTAATCAAAATATTGACCTTGGAGATTTTACGGTAACTGCAGCTGTCGAATTGGGAACCGATGAAGAGGGGGAGCAGCAACTTTCCCTTACCCTGGACTCCTACCTTCCCGGCGTTGATGTGGAAACAGGAGAAGAACTGGTGGATGAAGCCTACGAGCTGTGTCCTTTCTCCCGTGCTACAATGGACAATATGGATGTTACCCTCAATTTGTTGCTGGATGAAGATTAATTGTTGATGTTTAATTAGTTGAACAGAAGGGAAGCACTTTTTAAGTGCTTCTTTTTTTTAACCATTTTTTAAAACCTGAAAACTCCATTTTCCGGTGGTTTGTCAAAACTCCTTATTTTTAATTCAGAAAAAAATGAAAAATTTTTTGGGTTTTTGCAACGTGAAGTAAAAACCATCGTCTTTAAAGTGAACAGCAACCAAAAAAGTTATTTTGATACAACATCAACTAATAGAAGCTTGCAGGCAGAATGACCGCCGGGCCCAGCTCAAGTTGTACAATAAGTACTGCGAGGGTATGTATTATGTGGCTAAGCGATTCATTCAGGACTCATTCGAGGCTGAGGATGCCATGCAGGAGGCTTTTGTAAAAGCCTTTCAGAAACTGCATCAATTCAACGGAGAGGTGACCTTTGGGGCCTGGTTGAAGAGAATAGTGATCAATAAATGCCTGGACAAGCTGAAGGCTAAGAAACTGGAACTCGTCGCCATGAATGAACAGGTGCTGGGAACGGTAGAAGAAGAAGAGAACTGGAGCGTAGATGATGGCGTAGGGATCGAGGAAGTGAAGCAAAAGATGGAACAACTTCCCGAAAAATATAAATACCCGCTGATGTTATATCTGCTTGAAGGTTATGATCACGAAGAGATCTCAGAAATTCTCGGGATTTCAAAAGTTGCCTCCCGCACCCTGGTGCACAGAGGAAAGAAAAAATTACAGGAAGAACTAAAAGACATGCGTCATGGCACAGGATATTAGAAAAATGTTTCAGGAAGATAAGACCCTTCCTGCCGATAAATTGCAGAAAGGCCATCAAAACAGGTTTGAGGCAAAGCTTGACAGGGCCTTTCCGCAGGAAAGGAAAGAGCAGACCTCCTCAAACAGGTTTTTGTTCCTCAAGATCGCGGCCGTTCTGGTGGTTGCCTTCGTAATAGGATTTGCCTTCTTTACCCAAAATGACCTTTTTAAAGGGGAGCAGGTGGTAGACACCGAAACAACCATTTCTGAAGATAAAGAAAAAGAGGAAATAGTTCCTGTGAAAAAGGAATACCAGTTAAGCGATGTGTCACCCGAATTTAAAAAGATCGAGAATTATTACCTGGCCTCTCTCAACATTGAATTGGCCAAACTCGAGGTGAACGATGAAAACCGTGCCCTGGTGGATTCTTTTATGACCCAACTCTCCGAACTGGACGAAGAATACAAAAGATTAAATGCAGAGATCAGTGAAACCGGGCTTAACGAAAGCAGTGTAGAGGCACTTATTTCCAACCTGCAGCTTAGGCTGGAATTGCTGTTCAAGCTCAAGAATAAATTAAAAGAGATCAATCAATCTAAAAATAAAGACTATGAAAATTTTCAGGCATAATTTAGTGATACTATGGCTGCTGTGTTTTGCATCGGCCGTAGGCCAAACCAAAAAACTGGACAAGACCTTTAAAACCAGTTCCAATGTCACTTTAAATGTGGATGCTACCCATACCAATGTGGTTATTGAGCAGTGGGACAGGAATGAGGTGCAAGTGGAAGCTTTCCTTGACATGCCCAAAGCAAGCCAGGGAGAACTGAATAGAGCTCTTAAAGACTGGAACCTTGACCTTAAAGGAACTGCGGGAGAAGTCAATGTAAGGTCAACAGGCGGGGTAGTAGGCTATAAGAACATAGATATGGCCGCTTTGAACGAGCCCTTGTCAAAACTTCCCGAAATGATGGCCCCCCTGCAGGAAATGATTGGTCCTTTACTGGAAAGCATTTCGGGGAATCCGCTTCCGCCGCAATTCTATGAGAGCATGGGAGAGGTGAACTTTGATTACGAAGCTTACAGGAAAGAAGGGGATAAGTACCTGGAGAAATTTGAAAAGAAGATGGAAAAGAACTTCGGGAAAGATTTCGAAAAATCCATGGAAGAATGGGCTGCCAACTTCGAAAAAAGCCAGGAAAAGATGAGCAAAAAACTGGAAAAGGATATGGAAGCCTGGGGTGAGGAATTCGGAAAAAGCATGGAGGCCTGGGGAGAACAGTTTGGAAAAGATATGGAAGCCTGGGCGGCAAACCTTGAAAAAGAGGTGGAAGAAAAATACGGAGATTCAGAAGGCAAGGTGATCATTATCAACAACAGGAGTTCTAAATCCCAGAAAACCCTGAAGATCAAAATGCCAAAGAATGGAGAAGTGAAACTTAACGTTCGGCACGGGGATGTAAAACTGAATGGGCACGCCAAAAACGTAAAAGGGGAGATCTCCCACGGTAAACTTTCAGCTAACGTGATCTCGGGTGAAAAGACAGACTTGAAAGTTGCTTATACCCCGGTGAGCATTAACCAGTGGGACCATGGAATGTTGAACGCTTCTTATGTGCAGGATCTCAAGATCGAAAAAGTGAGGAGTATCAAACTCACCTCGAATTCCAGTGAGGTCAATGTGGGTGAAGTAGCGAAAAATGGGATCTTTAGAGGCACTTTTGGGGAGCTGGTGATCGGCAAAGTTGGGAACGATTTCGAAATTCTGGATATCGTGCTCGAAAACAGCGACCTAAAGCTGGACCTACCCGATGTTGCCTATAATTTTACTTATAGCGGCAACAAAAGTGAAGTTAAGTATCCGGGAGACCTATCGGTAAAGTCATCAAAAGCCTATGACAACCAGAAATTGAATGGCTTTAATAAGAACAAGAATGCCAATGCTTCTATTTCAATTAGTGCCAGCTTCAGTGATGTGCTGCTGAAATAGATCTATATTTGCTGAAAAATTACATGCAGAAAATGAATTTTTCAGATTTCTTAACCGGCCTCACATCGGAATTCACACCGGTAGTTGATGCCGGTTTTTCTGTGTCAGATTATGGCAGGATCGATCTTTCGGTCAATAATTCTGAACTTTCTGGCAGGGAATTGTCTGCCGAAGCCTTTTCGGAATATATTTCGGATTTTCTTAAAACTCAGAATAAGAGAGTTGCCTGGGGAGGTTATAATGAACCTCGAGATCTTTACCTGCGGAGTGACCTCTTTTCCGCAGAAGATGAGGCGGAATTTAAGCGAAATATCCACCTGGGCATCGACATCTGGGCAGAGGCGGGAACCGATGTGCTGGCCGTGCTTGATGGAAGAAATCATAGTTTCAGGGATAACAAAAATTTCGGGGATTACGGCCCTACCATCATCCTGCAGCATGAAAAGGAGGGGCAGGAGTTTTATACTCTGTACGGGCATTTAACCCGCAGTTCCCTTTTGGATTTAAAAGAAGGGGCAAAAGTGCATCAGGGCCAAAAGATCGCTGTTTTGGGTGCTCCTTCAGAAAACGGAGATTATGCACCACATTTACATTTTCAGATCATAAAAGATCTTCAGGGTCAAAAAGGGGATTTTCCGGGGGTGACCTCAAAAAGACATCGGGAAGAATTTCTTCAGAATTGTCCCGATCCAAATTTGCTGCTAAAGATCAAATAAGATCAGGAGATCTTCTCCACCTTTGAGACATCTTTGATAGGTACCCTTACCAGGGTGCGATCCCAGTTAAAATTCATCTGGATAAAATCATAAGCGGTGGTAAAATCTATCGTGAACTGTTCGGTAGAATCCTCTGTACGGGTACTGGGCACTTCCACGGTAAGTACATCATATTCCGGAACCCGGGAAGGCCGCTCATCGGCAGTAATGCCCCAGGGATACATTTCAGAATTAAAGATCACTTTCCAGGAATCCTCCATTGGAATGGTCCAGAGGGTATATTTTCCTGCAGGTAATAGGGAGCCGTCTACCAGGATATCTTTACTGGTGAAAAAGGTGGTAGCTTCGTTGGCGCCGGTACGCCACACTTCCCCATAAGGTACAAGCCCGCCAAAGATCTGTCGGTCTTTTTTGTACGGGCGGTTGTAAAAAACCTCCAGTACCAGGTCGTCCTGCGTAAAAGTTACGGTGTCTTCGGGGCTAAAGGATTTAGTGTTCGTTTTGAAAATAAAATACGAGACCATGATCACCGCGCCGAGGATCACCATACCAAGAAAACTTCTTTTTAGAGCCTTTTTCATACCAGGGAATTTACAAAATCCAGGCCGAAAAAAATCCATCACCTGTGAGGGTGATGGATCTTATTGAAGTGATCTTTTTTCTTTTTACATAGCTTTCAGGTTACATAGCTTTCAGGGTTCTCACCTTCGGCCTGTTGTTAGGATCAAGTGCTGTTTCCCCTGTCCTGAATTTCTCAGCTTGTCTTAAGCTTTCCAGAATAGTACGTCTGTGCTTTTTAAGAACCTTCAGGATCTCTTTGGGTAATATTTTTTCCTGCAGGATCTCGTCATAGAGCTCCAGGTTTTTTTCATCCCTTTCCCGACACTTTTTAAGCAACTTTAACGGCCGGTGCTGGGTAAGAGCTTTTTTCTCCTGCCTCCAGTCCCGGTGTAGATTACCTTTCTGTACCCACTGTTTTTTAGGTTCTACTCCTGCCTGTACAAGCTGTTCAGAGATCTCATAGCTAAACCTGTTACGGTTCACACTCTCATGATTGAAAAACCGTTTTAATTCAACCTGCTGAACATCTTCGCTGGCATTATAGTACACCCGTTCAGCTTCAAAGCTTTCTGACAGGAGCCAGTTTAACTTTTTAAATTTAGAGTAACGATCTTCCATATGATACCTTTTTGAATTGTATGGCAATATAAGAACGGAGGTAGCATTTGCTTTACTAAGCAATTGTTAAAACCCTGATTTTTAATAGAATATTCAGTATTTTTTAAGAATTAACGGGGAAAATTAAGAAAAAAATTAGATGGAAAATTCTTACTTCAGCAGGTGATCAAATGAAGAGCTTTTCGAGGACATCGCCCACAAAATAAGCCAAAAGTGCGGCCAGGCCTCCCAGCATAAGGGTTTCCAGAATTCCCCACAAAATGTTCTTTTCGTTAACAATACTTTTTAAGCTGCCTACTATCGCCAGGGCCACTCCCGTAAGCAGGCAGGAGTAAAAGAAAAGGTTAGGGTCATTGACCGAGAGATCTTCCCCTGCGAAAACATAGGAAAGCAAAGGAACAGACCCTACCACTATAAAACTGATAAAGGTGGCACCGGCAGTCTTATAAGGCGCTTTTTCGCCTTTTACCATTTCAAGTTCTTCTTTCATCATGGTATCTACCCACACTTCTTTATCTGCAGTGATCACTTCTACCACCTGTTCCAGCAACTCCCCTTTAAATCCTTTAGCTTCATATATCTCCCTTATTTCCTGCACTTCCCTGTCCCGAAGATTCTCGATCTCCCAGTATTCCACCTGCTTGTGTTTTTCAAAGGAATCCCTTTCGGCTTTAGTGGCAAAAAAATTGCCGACAGACATTGAGAATCCGTCGGCAATAAGATTGGCAAGTCCCAGTATGATCACTACCGCAACACCCAGGCTGGCGCCTTCGGCCCCGGCCACCACTGCAAAGGTGGTGATCGCGCCGTCAATACCGCCGTAAACAAATTCAGCTATATACTCTTTATTAAAAAAGAGGATCTTTTCCCGGGAATGGAGCTGTGCTTCCTTCATGCTGAGGTGATCATTTTATTCAGGTCCGTGAGGTTCTCTTCCGGTTTCCATTTCAATAGGGATCCTTACCTGCACCCCTTTTTCATATCGCTTTCCTTTTATCTCATCGTGTCGGTGAAATTCGGGAGCAGGAAAACTGACTTCTACAGTGTATTTTCCTTCTTCAGGAATTTCAAACATGGCTCCATAATGGTAGAGGAAGGGGTGCCATAAGAAGGGGCAGTCTTTTTCTACTACCAACTCATCCTGCTCGTTGAAGACCTTTGCTTTAATGTTCAGGCCGGGAATGAACCGTTTGTCCTTTTTGTCTCTCACCACGATCTCAAGATGGGTGTTGAAATCTTCCTTTGGTACCTGCCACTCGAGTTTTCCGTTCTTTAGCTGGTAGGTGCCTTCCGCCTCTTCAGAAGCCAGGCTAATAATATAATCCTCTACCGTTTTTTCGGCATGGTTATCCATATTCTTCATGTAATCCAGGGCTTCAGAAAAAGCTTTTCCCTGGTTTTCTGCCAGTTCGACCTTCCTCTCGTTATCTTCAATTTTCATAATTTGGTTTTTTAGGTTCTACCTTAAAGATAAGGAGTAGCAGGTCTTTTTTTGTAAAATGCCTGTTAAATCAATTACTCTGCGGAAACCGTTGGATTTTGACCTTTATTTCTCTTCCGCATTAAAATGGCGGCAATAGCAGAAGTTATCACACCTGAGATCACAGCGAAAACAGCGCTTATAAGTATGTAATTTTTTAAACTGAAATGTTCTTCTGCCTGGTCACGGGTCATCTCGCCGGTCTCGACCGAATAGCGAATAATGTTTGGGAAATATTCCGGAGAAATATACCTGCTGATCAAATATTGAGCAAAAGGTGAAAGAATGACCACAAATAAGGTAATAAACAATCCCGCTATAAATCCTTCTTTCCAGTTCATGACCCCATGGTAGTAGTTCTTTCTCTTGTCATAAAGCGCCAGGAGGTAGATCGCAACGGCCACAATGGCGAAAAACCCGGAGTAAAATGCATGTTTACCAATATTTTCATCGTGAAGGCCGAACAGTCTTTCGGCATACATCCAGAGCAGCATAGCCAGGGTAAAAATAATGCTCCATTTTATCTCGATAGAACGTTTTTCCATAGTGGTGGGTTTGGCAGGTTATTTATAAAATTAGCAAAAAACATTACCCGTCGCAGAAAATTTGGGAAATAAAAAACCCGAAGCTTTTGCTCCGGGTTTAAAAATGGTCATTCCAGGTCTTTTTTATTCATCAACCAGGACCCAGTCTCCTTTATCGAGTAAAGGAATGGCTTGTTTGAACTTCATGCTTTTATTCTCGCCGCTCATCACGTTCTTGATGGTAACTTTGTCGTTCCTGCCTATTTTTGGGCGCTCCCTGGTAATGGTTTCGGTTACCTGCGGGCGGCGCTGGGTATTTCCTGCGGCCCTGCTCTGTGCGGCACGTTCATCCATATTCGGGATCTCCTCCTTGCTGGTTTCCACCTTTTCACGTTTTTGCTGACGGGCCTCACGGATCTGTGCCGGATTAGGTGCCGGAAGTTCCCCTTTGAAAAGGAAGGAGATCACATCCTTGTTCACCTGGTCAAGCATCACTTTAAATAATTCAAAAGCTTCAAACTTATAGATCAATAAAGGATCTTTCTGTTCGTGCACAGCGAGCTGTACACTCTGCTTTAATTCATCCATTTTTCGGAGGTGCGTCTTCCAGGCATCGTCAATGATGGCTAAACTGATGTTCTTTTCAAAATCATTTACCAGTTGTTTCCCTTCAGTTTCGTATGCCTTTTCAAGGTTGGTAACTACAGACAGGGTCTTTACCCCGTCGGTAAACGGAACCGAGATGCGCTCAAAATTATTTCCTTTATCTTCCCAAACCTGTTTGATTACCGGGTAAGCCGCATCTGCATTGCTCTTCATCTTGGCCTGGTAATGTTCGTAGGCTGCTTTATAGATGATACCCGCGATCTTTTGGAAATCCATTTTCTCGAACTCATCCTCAGTAATAGGGGAGCTCATGGAGAAATAACGGATCAATTCGAATTCAAAGTTCTTGAAGTCGTTTGCCAGTTTATTGGTCTCAGCAATACTTTCGGAAGTATCATAGATCATGTTGGCGATATCCACTCTCAACCTGTCTCCAAATAGAGCGTGGTAACGACGTTTGTATACAACTTCCCGCTGCGCGTTCATCACGTCATCATATTCGAGAAGGCGTTTACGTACACCAAAGTTGTTCTCTTCCACTTTTTTCTGTGCCCGCTCAATAGACTTGGAGATCATGGAGTGCTGAATAACCTCACCTTCTTCAAGACCCATACGGTCCATGAGTTTGGCGATCTTTTCAGACCCGAACAAGCGCATAAGGTTATCTTCAAGAGAAACGTAGAACTGTGAACTACCCGGATCTCCCTGTCGACCGGCACGACCTCTTAGCTGGCGGTCAACCCTTCTGGAATCATGTCTTTCTGTACCCACAATCGCAAGTCCTCCCGCTTCTTTCACTTCGGGGCTCAGTTTAATATCTGTTCCACGACCGGCCATGTTGGTAGCAATGGTCACAATTCCTCCTTTACCGGCTTCAGCCACGATATCGGCTTCCTTTTTATGCAGTTTCGCGTTCAGTACATTATGGGGTACATTGCGCAGCTGCAGCATACGGCTTAACAGCTCTGATATTTCTACGGAAGTAGTACCAATAAGTACAGGTCTTCCCGCTCTCGAAAGTTCAGTGACGTGATCGATTACCGCGTTATATTTCTCCCGCTTTGTCTTGAAAACGAGATCTTCTTTATCTTTTCGGGCAATTGGACGGTTGGTAGGGATCTCCACCACATCCAGTTTATAGATCTCCCAGAATTCTCCGGCTTCGGTTACAGCCGTACCGGTCATACCTGCCAGTTTGCTGTACATCCTAAAGTAATTCTGAAGGGTCACCGTCGCAAAAGTTTGTGTGGCGTCTTCGATCTTCACGTTCTCCTTGGCTTCTATCGCCTGGTGTAACCCGTCAGAATATCGACGTCCCTCCATAATACGACCGGTTTGCTCGTCCACGATCTTCACTTTGTTATCCATCACCACATATTCGGTATCCTTTTCGAACAGGGTATACGCCTTTAGTAGCTGACGCATGGTGTGAATACGCTCACTTTTCACGCTATAGTCACGGAAAAGTTCTTCTTTTTTTTCGGCTTCCTCTTCTTTGGATAACCCTTCCTTTTCGATCTTCGCGATCTCCATCCCGATTTCGGGCATCACGAAGAAATCGGGGTCGTCCTTTCCGGAAAGATATTCGATCCCTTTGTCGGTAAGATCGATCTGGTTGGTCTTTTCATCTATGGTGAAGTACAACTCGGCATCAACCTTTGGCATTTCCCGGTTGTTGTCCTGCATGTAGAAATTTTCGGTCTTTTGCAGCAGGGCTTTTACTCCTTCCTCACTAAGAAATTTGATCAGCGCCTTGTTCTTCGGAAGTCCGCGATAGACACGCAGCAACTGGAAACCTCCTTCTTTGTTGTCTCCCGAGGCGATCAACTTCTTGGCCTCGGCCAAAACGCCGGTAAGGTATTTTCGCTGCACCTCTACAATGTTCGCCACAGCCGGTTTTAATTGATCGAATTCGTGCACATCTCCCTTAGGAATTGGTCCCGAAATGATCAAAGGAGTACGAGCATCATCGATCAAAACAGAATCCACCTCATCCACAATAGCGAAATTGTGCGGGCGCTGAACAAGATCATCGGGGGAGTGAGACATGTTGTCACGCAGGTAATCAAACCCGAATTCGTTGTTCGTTCCGTAAGTGATATCAGCATTATAGGCTTTTCTACGCGCGGCAGAATTTGGCCTGTGATAATCGATACAGTCCACGCTTAACCCGTGGAATTCAAAAAGAGGGGCCATCCAGGCGCTGTCCCTTTTTGCCAGGTAATCGTTGACAGTGACCAGGTGCACCCCATTTCCGGTAAGGGCGTTGAGGTACATAGGCAGTGTAGCCACAAGGGTTTTACCTTCCCCTGTCTGCATCTCGGCGATCTTCCCCTGGTGCATGGCAACCCCGCCAATAAGCTGCACGTCGTAGTGCACCATATCCCAGGTCACCGGTTTCCCGGCAGCATCCCAGGAGTTGTTCCAAACGGCATGGTCTCCATCAAGGTTCACATAATCTTTATCTGCGGAAAGTTCGCGGTCATAAGAGGAGGCCATCACTTTCAACTGCTCGTTATGAGCAAATCGTTTGGCGGTCTCTTTAATGGTAGCGAAAGCTTCCGGAAGTATTTCGTTAAGAACGCCTTCAGAGATCTCGTAAGCCTTGTCTTTAAGGCTATCTATTTCGGCGTAGATGTCTTCTTTTCGGGTGATGTCTTCAGAGGCGTCTGCTTCGGCATTTAATTCTTCGATCTGCAGGTTCACCTCTTTTAAGGCTTCCTGTATCTTATTTTTGAAAGTAACGGTCTTGGCGCGAAGTTCATCTAAGGAAAGGCCTTCAAACTCCTTTTCCAGCTCTTTTATCTTGTCAACGATAGGCTGAATTCCTTTGATGTCTTTTTTAGACTTGTCGCCAACAAAAACTTTCAATACTGAATTTAAAAAACTCATAGTTTTTATTGTTTTAATAGGTCAAATGTACATAAAAAAAAAGCCTCAATTTTGAGACTTTTTCCTTCTATTTATTTTGTATGCTTTTAGTATTCATCTTCATTCCAGAGGTAATCCTCATCAGTGGGATAATCTGGCCAGATCTCCTCGATCGAATCATAGGAATCTCCTTCATCCTCAATCGCCTGAAGGTTTTCAACCACCTCCAATGGGGCACCCGTCCTGATGGCGTAATCAATTAACTCATCTTTTGTTGCGGGCCATGGCGCATCACTTAGGTAGGATGCTAATTCTAATGTCCAATACATCGGTTAATCGGTTTTTGTTTTTTGCAAAAATAATTTTTTTGACGAGATAGTCAAGAAAAAAATCTATTATTT
>CAZNFK010000005.1:0-18681 GCA_964572365.1 uncultured Flavobacteriaceae bacterium
ATTTTCACATTCTGAAATGTGATCGCTCCCTTTATTACCCCTGCAATAGTTGAAAGCAATGCTTCAATGATATGCATCTTCAATTCGCTTTTGTTGTAGATAAGGCTCACCTCTCTTGCAGGAGATGGTTCGGTAAACATCTTTAGATTCTTCTTTTCGCCTTCCTGCATCTCTAAAGTATGCAGATACGGCAATAATGTCATTCCCAGACCTTCATTGGCAAGTTTGACGAGAGTCTCGAAACTTCCGCTTTCAAGTTGAAAATGATCATCGCCAGGGGTTCTCGTTGATTTACAAAGGTTGAGGATACCATCTTTAAAGCAATGACCATCCTGCAGCAATAAAATATCGTCAAGGTCAAGATCATCTACTTCCAATTTACTCTTCGAGCTTAGGCGATGTCCTTGGGGTATATATCCTACGAAAGGCTCGTAATATAGAGGTGCCTCCTTGATATTTGGAAGTTCAAGGGGAGTAGCCGCAATAGCAGCATCCAGATGTCCATCCAGTAATTTTTCAATAATGGCTTCTGTATGGAGTTCTTCTATCTTAAGTTTTACTTTAGGATATTTCTTAATGAACGATTTCAGGAACATAGGGAGCAGGGTAGGCATCACCGTAGGAATGACCCCCAAACGGAATAAGCCACCTACAAAGCCTTTTTGCTGATCAACAATATCCTGAATTCGGTCGCTTTCATTGACGATGTTCCGCGCCTGCTGCACGATCTTTTTGCCGGTCTCGGTAAGTTCAATGGGTTTCTTACTCCGGTCAAAAATAAGTACATCCAATTCGTCTTCCAGCTTTTGTATCTGCATTGACAGCGTAGGTTGGGTCACAAATACCTTTTGAGCTGCTTTGGTAAAATTCTGATGTTCAGCAACCGCCAGAACATAGTGTAACTGCGTGATCGTCATTCGAAGCTATTTTATTGAGAACAAAGGTATAAATATTTCTTATTATCCAGCTAATAACTTTTGCAGGTAGTCTATGGTAAAAGGACAGGAACTTTTTATATAAGGAATGGTCATTAGCAACAACCCGATCCCGGAGCGCAGGAATTATCTTTAAGGTCTATCATCTGGATTTTTTTCTTTTTTGACTCACCTCCCGGTTTCTGACCAAAGACCGTAATACTGAAGATCCCTGTCTTCCCGGCGTGGAAGGTTTTAATTTCTTCGGAAGTGAGGTATTTTTTCAGGATATCCTCAGGAATAATTATAGGTTTTTCTTTTTGAAGAACGGTGTTTTCAAAACCTGATTCTTTAATGTAACCGAGGTATTCCTCTTTTTGAATCGCTCCCGATACGCAACCTGCATACATTTCGGCGTCCTCTTGTAACGCCTTGGGAAGTGCACCGACCAGCACAATATCTGAAATACTGAAGTGTCCGCCGGGCTTTAATACCCTGTAAATTTCCTTGATCACTTTTTGCTTGTCTGGAACCAGGTTGAGCACACAGTTACTTACCACCACATCGGCCACATCGTTAGAAACCGGCATGTCGTCTATATCTCCCTCCCGGAATTCAACGTTGTTCAAACCAAGTTTCTCTGCATTAGACCTTGCTTTTTTGATCATTGCCGGGGTGAAATCGATCCCGATCACCTTACCCGAGGCTCCTGTCTCGTGCCGTGCGATGAAACAGTCATTACCCGCACCCGACCCAAGGTCGATCACGGTGTCACCTTCTTTTATCTGAGCGAATTGTGTCGGAAGTCCGCAGCCGAGCCCCAGGTCTGCCTCCTCGTTATATCCTTGCATTCCTGTGTAATCATCGGTCATGATGTTGTAAACCTCTCCCGAAGCATATCCGGCACCACAGCAGGAGGACTGGTTTAGAGATTTTTCCTGTTCGGCGATCTGGCTGTACTTTTTCCTGACAACGTCTTTAATATTTTCTGCAGTTTTCATGTGATAAGGTTTTATGATTAACAACAATCTCCTTTGGAAGGTTCTTCAAATTTTCCAAAAAGCCCCCTGAATGAAGCTTCAATTTCTTTCCATTTTTCAGGATCAATGCAATAGCATACAGATACTCCTTCAATAGTGCCTTTTATGATCCCAACATCCCGTAATTCCCGTAAGTGCTGACTTATCGTGGCTTGAGCCAGTCCGAGTTCCTGAACAAGATCTCCGTTGATGCAGGTTCTGGACCTTAGCAGGTATTCAATAATAGCGATGCGGGCAGGATGTGCCATGGCTTTAGCCAGGGTAGCTAACTTATTTTGCTGAGGGGTAAAAAGGTCTTTTTTGGTAACTCCCATGATATTATTTTATATTGCAATATTACGATAAAATAGATCAAATGTCAAGTAAAATCTTTTGACTGTCTAAAAAATACTACAGGCCCCAAGGGGCCTGCAGGCTCTAAAACTCTCTGTGTGCTATGAAGAATCTTAGGTTAGATGTTTCCAATTAGGTTAGTAATCTCTTCTGTTTTTGTTGTTTAAGGGCATGGGTTACAGCTTCAAAGATCTCTTTCTTCAGTTGTTTATATTCCTTTGTATACTCATTGACAGCCTGCAAGATCCTTTTATGCTCCTGCCTGTATTGTCTTCCTTCTTTAGGTTCGTCAACATTTTCCACCAGTCTTTGTAGCCTGTTAGAATGCTCGTTGACCTGTTCCTGCAAATGGGTCAATTGACTTCTTGAATCAGTCAATCGCTCAATAAGTTCTTTAATCCTTGAAAAAAGATGGGATTCAATAATGGGCATGGTGTATTCCCTTAACATATCCTCAAAGAACCTGTGCTCATCCTGTATGAACCCGATCTCTGACTGCCATTGCAGGGAGGAGAAGTGCATTTCATCTGGTGTTTTCCACTCAATGTACCTGAATTTGGGTGTTTTATTTTTCATGGCCTATGTCTTTAATGTTCTTTACTGCTTTTTCTTAATAAACCTGCTGTATAGGAAAAAACTTCCAGTTTAAACTGGCTGAAGTGCTTCAGGAAGTCCATTACCCTTTGCTCCAATTTAAGATGTTCCTCATGATAAAAGATCTCACAACCAATGTCCTCACACTCCAGCATGCCTTCAATATCGTAACGATTATTATGGACATCCCTGTTAAGGTCCAAATTGTCAGATTTGAAATTCTCCAGTTGAGAAGTGTAGAACTGTAGTTTTTCATACAGGTTAAGAATGTTTTTCTGAAAGATATCGGCATCCAGAAATTTTTCAAGGAAATGGATCTCTTCAGTGGAATAAGATAGCCGGATTTTCCAGTCTTCATTTTCTTTTAGAAGCTGCGCAATTTCCTTTTCATTTGCTGAAAATTTCTTAGTGGCTGACCGTGGCATAACACTCTGTTTTATAATGTATAAGGTAGTGTTTTTTCCGTTTAAAAGAAAATGATAAATGTCAAGTCAAAGGAAAAAATAAGTTGAGAAATCATTAAGGTTTAACAAAAAAAGAAGGGAGAAAAAATATTTTTTCCTTCATGTAATTTGAATATTAAAATAATCTACATTTGGCGACTCAAACAATTAATTATTGATTTAAAATGAAAAAATCATTTTTGACTTTTGCTGTTATCGCAATGGTATTAAGTTTTACTTCTTGTAAAGAAACTCCTGCTGAAACTACTGAAGAGAGTGCAGTAGAGGTAATGGAAACTCCTGCTGAAACTCCTGTAGAAGCAGTTGAGACTCCTGCTGAAGAAGTAGTCGATACCACTGGGACCGGCGGTACTGTAGTAGAAGACAATACTAATACAACCTCAGTAGAGTAATCTCTTTTAAAGAGGTAGGTAGTATATGCCTGATGATGGGATCTGTAACACTGTTACAGATCCTTTTATTTTTCCCCAATCGGAATTTCGACAATTTCATTATGCTGGGGTAAATGCACCTTCCAGTGCATCGAATCCTTTAACTTCACCCTTAGCGCATCTCTTGAAGTGCTTTCGCCATGGATAAGGAAAACCGTTTCAGGAATATTCTTTATCCCGCTTACCCAATCCAGTAAGCCCTGTTGATCTGCATGGGCAGAAAGGCTGCTTATGTTCAAAATTTCTGCGTTGACTTCACAGTATTTCCCGAAGATCTTTATTTCATGGGCCCCTTCCTGTAATAATCTGCCACGGGTACCTTCAGCCTGAAAACCCACAAGCATTACAGAAGTTTCTGGTTTATCAATATAATATCTCAGATAGGTTAGGACTCTACCTCCCGTAACCATCCCGCTGCCGGCAATGACTACTTTTGGCCGATTGTCATCTACTGTTGCCCAGGTATCTTTATAGGAAGTGATTATTTCAAAGAAATTTTCCATGGACTTAAGATCGGCTTTAGATAGCTTATGCCAGCCGGGAAATCGTTCGAAAACAGTCCATACCGCATTTCCCATGGGGCTGTCAATGAATACGGGAATGTGAGGGATCTTGTTTTGTTCGTAAAGTTTCCAAATGAGGAACATAAGGGTTTGAAGCCGTTCCACTGCGAAGCTGGGAATGATAAGTGTTCCTTTTTTCTGAAGGGATTCTTTAATCACCCTGGCAAGCAGGGCCCCTGCATCTTCCCTGGGATGAAGTCGCTCACCGTAAGTGCTTTCCAGAAAAAGGTAATCTGCCCATTCCGGCCGCACGGGTGGTTCCAAGAGCAGATCTTCTTCCCTGCCTATGTCTCCCGAAAAAACGAAGATCTTTCCGAAGATCTCGAGTTCAATAAAGGTAGCACCAAGAATGTGTCCGTTCTTCTGAAACCGGTATCGTATATTTTCTGAGGCATCATACCATGAACCGGGCTCGGCATTTTTAAATAAGGTCGTGGTTTTTTCTACATCTTCTATGGTGTACAAGGGGAGAGCAGGGTCATGCACGGTAAATTCTTCTTCGTTCGCACGATCGGCATCTTCTTCCTGGATCTTTGCGCTGTCCATCATTATGATCTCAGCAATTGCAAGAGTAGGGGCGGTCCCCCTTACAATACCATTGAACCCTGAAGCAACCAGCCTTGGCAAGTAGCCGCTGTGGTCCAGATGTCCGTGGGTAAGGAGCACCAAATCGATCTTTTCGGGAGGAAAGGAAATCTCTTTCCAGTTGAGCTCTCTTAGTTCCTTTAAGCCCTGGAACATTCCGCAGTCTATCAATATATTCTTTTCTTCGGTTTCCAAAAGGAACTTGGAGCCGGTAACTGTACCGGCTGCACCGAAAAAATGTATGTTTACTTTCCTACTCATTTTTCTGAACTGTACATAACATTTTCATTTCCTTCAGGATCCTTTGCTTTCTGGGTTCCGATACTCCCAGGTGGTCCAGGTAAAATTTATCCTTTACCAGGTCCTGGCAAAGAACTACATCCCGGCTAAGCAGGAACTGTTTTTCCCTTTTTGAAAGCAAAGTGGATACCGTAATTGGGTAGAGGCCTGCCTTATCTATCCTTTCTTTCAAACCAGACCCTTTTGGAAAATCCCAGCCCAAAAGATTAAGCTTAACACATTTTCCATAGCTAAGGGCGTCACTGGTAAAGCGGGTATTGGTCACCACCCAGCCTTCATTGAAAAATTCTTCGGGATGGTGTTTGGCTTTATAGAAATTTCCAATATCCCTGAACCGGGACTGTATGTACAGGGGGATTTTAACATTGCAAAAGCGACCCTGTTCACTATGGAATTTGCATTCAATAAAAAGTGTGATGTTATCTTTTTTGGCGATCACATCTACTTCGTGGGAAACACAGATGCCCTGAACCACTTTCCCAACCTCCACTTTGTAACCGCTATGCTCAAAAAGGGCGGCAACAAATCGCTCAAAGGGATAACCGGTGGGCCCCAGTTCATAAATGGCTTTTTTAAGCTTGTACCTGGAAGCCAGTACCGAATCTTTTTCTTTAAGCAGTTCGAAAGCCCGGTTATAGACCTGGCGGGTGGTGATCCCGTCGTAAAGTTCGGACTCAATTACAGATAATATTCGCTTTATGGATACTTTATCGGCCCCTGATTTCCTTAGCGAACGCGCGATTTTATCTATGGAGAAATTTGCTTTTTCTCCCGATGCTGTGGTGATCTTTAATTCAGAAGTATCCATTTTTTAGCTTAAGGTTGATGTAAGATCAAAACAGGAACTTTGGAAAAATGTGCCAGGTTCTGGTATAAAGGATCAAATAACAGGTTTTCTAAAAAGCTGTGTTTTTTGTTTATAAAGGCGATTATATCACTGCCCCGGCTTTCGGTAAAGGAATAAATACCCAAAGGTATACTCAGGAATTCCAGTGAATGAAAAGTATATTCTGCATTTTGTTCTTTAAAATGATCCCGGATCCATTTCTTATTTTGTTTTTGCTGCTCGGTTAACCCGCCTTCTTCAGCTATATGCAAAATACGGATAGGGGCTTTGAATTTTTGGGAAAGCCCTATCAGGAAATTCAGGTCATTTGGTGTGAGTTCTGCTTTAAAACCATGGGCGAGCACAATTTCCTCAGGCTTACGGAATTTTACATTGGCAGGTACCGCCAGGATAGGACATCGCTGGATTTCTTCCATGATATTCGCCGTATTACTTCCGTAGACAACTTCACTCGAGCCCGTATGCCCTTGGGTGCCTATTATCACTAATTCTGCGCCATGTTTTTTTATTTGCTCCCGTACCGTCCCTACCAAAGGTTTATTGGCAGCCACATAGCTAAACTGATGTTCTTGATTAGGAGAGGCAGTTTTCAAATCATCTGACATTTGTTTAAGGCGCTGGTTTATGTTTTGTCCGGCTTTTTCCATCACTTGAGGTGCAGGAATAGGGGTGAGTCGGCTGCTTTCGTCATATTCATTCACCTTGTAAACGTGCAGGAGTATAAAATGGCAATCCTCCCTGCTGTATAGCCGCAGCGCGTAAGCAATGGCATTGCGGGAATTTTCTGAAAAATCTGTCGGTAAAAGTATGGTCATCATACTATCTTTTTTTGCCTGAAGGGATCACCAGGAACGGCACCTTCACATGAAAGCCTATTTCGTTCACCACGGGCCTGAAGAGGAGGTTTTCAAAGAATGAATGCTTGTTGTTGATCATGACCAGCATATCTATTTCATTTTCTTCCTGGAAATCATAGATAGCCTGCGGCACGCTTTTATCTGCTATACTGTAAAAATGATGGCCATTATCTTTAAACATTTTTCCCAAAGCTTTCTTCCTTTTTTCTTGTTCCTCGCTAAGGGACGGTCCAAAATAAACATGGAGGATGTGTATGTTGGAGGTATTCCTGGAAGCGATTTCCTTCAATATTTTAAGAAGTTGGGGAAGATCGGTTTCGTAATCTGACGGGAAAAGGATCTCTTTTGGAGGACGGTATTCAAAATGGGAAGGAATGGCCAGCAAAGGACATTTTGTCTTCTTGATAGCATGTACCGTGTGAGTACCTAATAGGATTTCCTCGGCATTGGTTGCACCCTTTGTGCCCATAACCACCAGGTCGATCTGTTTTTCCTTCACCTGTTCCTTTATCTCATCGCTTAACATGTTGAAGGAAGATATCCTTTTGAATTCGTGATGCTCATTAGGGAAATTCCTTTTGATCCTTTTTAGGATGCGGTTCAAACCTTTTAGGGAGTTATTTTTATAGATCTCGGTTAGGGTTGGTTGTGTAGCGCTATATACCAGGTATTCATTGTCATACAGGATCGGGGTATACGTGTTGAGCAGATAAAAGGTGCATTCTTCTTCGCTTAACAATTGCAGCGCATATTTTATCGCATTATAGGAATTTTCCGAAAAATCTGTGGGAAGTAAGACGTTTTTCATGGCCGGTGGATTATCAGAAGGTTAAGAGCGGTGAAAATTCTGAAGCACCAAAAATGGTACTTTTGGATGTAGTCCGATTTTATCAAGAGTTGATTGGTATAAAATATTTTCCAGGTAGCTGTGTCGGGAATTGACCAGGATCAACAGGTCAATATCGAAGTCTTCTATAGCTTTAAGTATGGCGCGGGTTTTTTCCTGTTCTTCAACCTGGTGAAATTCCTGTTTCACATCGTAGAATTGTTCCTTTATTGCCAACTGGTTATCTTTTTGCCTGAAACTATCTAGAGGAAAGTTAGAGATGTAGAGCATATGTACCTCAGAACAAAAAGCTCGTGCAAGGTCACCTGCAAGTTTCAATTCCCGCTTTTGGTAAGGGAGCATATAATTGGTTGGGAAAAGGATCTTTTTTGGATCGTTATACTCGTATTGCTCGGGAATGCTCAGCACAGGACATTGTACATATTTAATGATCTGCAGGGTGTTACTACCAAAGGTCATTTTACGATCGTTAGTCTTGCCGCGGGTAGAAGTTATAATGATATCGGCATTTTCCCGGTCTACCAGGTCGTTCACTTCATCTATCAGCATTCCGAAGCTCGCGATGGTGTGAAACCGGTGGCGCGGATTGGGAAAAAGTTCAGTGATTTGAGTTTTGATCTTTTGAAGTTCTTCTTCAGAATTATTTCGGGTAGTTTCTTTAAATTCATCCAGGAACTCCTGGGTTAGGAGCCCTTCAGTATTATATACCTCATCTGCATAAGCATGCAGAATGAAAAAGTCACTTCTTTCATACTTAAAAAGTTCTGCAGCAAATTTCAGGGCATTGAAGGCATTTTCTGAAAAATCACTGGGAATAATTATTTTTCTCATTTTTTAGACCTTTACCTTATAAATTTAGCAGAAAAACCCCTTTGAAACAATGATTGTTATCATCATTTTTCCTTAAAATTTAAAAGGGGTTGAAGTTACTTTCCCAATAGTGAAAAAAAAGAAGGGGTGAAATTTTCACCCCTTTTAAGAACTCAGTTCACTTTGATCGATTTTGGTTTCTTAGTTTCTGTACCTTCTTTTTTATGTAGCATCATTTTTAAAACTCCATCTTTATAGGTGGCCTGGATATCTTTATTTTCATCCACATTTTCGGGAAGGCGTACAGACCTTGTGAATGAGTTGTAACTGAATTCTTTTCGAAGATAACCTTCTCTTTCTTCTTCCTCTTTTTGTTCTTTTTCTGCAGATACGGTAAGGATCCCTTCATCTAAAGTGATCTTGAAATCATCCTTTTCCAGACCTGGCGCAGCCATTTCTACCTGAATGTCTTTTCCAACTTCCTTCACGTTCATAGCCGGACTAAAATCGAATTCTTCCTCATCTCCATTGAAAAGCCGGTTCCAGCGGCGGGTGTCCATAAGATCTGAAAAGAATGGGTCATTCATGAATGGATTTCTCCACATGGGGGTGCGGCGTTTGTTTGATTTAACAAGTGACATAGCTTTATATTTTTTATGGTTAATAAATTCTTTTCCTAAGTTAGGTTTTAAGAAGGTCGATTTAAATGACAAATGTCAATTTCCTGAAAAAAAAGTCTTTATTTGGTTGATTTTAAAGTAACTGCAGAGTTGATTTGTTTTCTTTAAACAGCTGCTTTCAGGCGGGAAAAAAAAGAAGGGGGTTAGGTATTACCACAATTTGTTCAGTGGTTTCCAGCAACAGGCAATCCTTGTCTATTACTTTTCTCGTGGTCAAAAAGATCAGGACCAAACCGATGAGGAAGATCAGGAAGAAAAGGAAACCGGCTTTTAATAATCTGTACATCCGGAAAATCTTTTGTTTGATTTGCAGCTCAGATAAAAAAAAAGGAACAGGAAATCAATATTCCCTGTTCCCCTAGAAGATATAAGTACATTATAACACTGGTTGATATCAGTGATCATACCTACGTACGATTTGCATATCAGGTTATAAAATGTCTTTTTATCTCCTTAACCTGATCTTCAATCCAATGAAGTACTTAAAGACCAGATATTCGTATCAACTATTTCATTTTATTGGATATGTAACTAAAGTACAAATGGTTACCTTGTTTTTTCATGACAAATGTCATGCTTGTAATATTTAACATTACATTGTGAAAAGAGGTTTCTTACCTTATGGTATGGAGCTTTTGGAGGTTTAAGATCTTTATATCCCTTCCCACAATGTCTATAAGCCCGTCTTTTTTTAGACTTGATAAACTCCTTATAAAACTTTCTGTGGAAATTCCGGCCACACTGGCAAGATCACTTCTTGAAATTCTAATGAACTGTTGGGGATCCCCCTGTATATTTTCGGCAAATTCCAGAATGGTGTTTGTGGTTTTTTTAAGTACCGAACTGTATGCCATGTCCAGAAGATGCGTTTTTGTGGTCAACAGGTTATCTGAGATCAATTGGGCGAATTCTATGGTAAGATTCTGACTTTTGAGCAGGGTATGGATAAATTCTTCAGATGAAACTCTGAAGAGTCTGGTGTTCTCCAAAGCCTCTGCGGTTTCAGGATACTGGCCCGGAACTTTAAAGCTGTAAAACCCCAGGAAGTCGTTTTTTTTAGAAAGACCTGTAATGAGCTCCTTTCCATATTCATCCAGCCTAAAACATTTTATCAATCCTTCTTCTACAAGGTACACATAAGAGGCATGCCTGTCTTCTCTATAGAGTTCTTCATGTTTTTCAATGTCCAGGGGTTCTCCAAAATCCAAAAAGAATTTACGGAGTTCCTCCAGGGTTTTAATTTTTCGGGAAAGCTCTGGTTTTTTATGTTTCTTATTTTTAAGAATAGCCCTTTTTGCAATACGGCTGGCGATAGCACTTAACAGGTCTTCTTCTCTAAAAGGTTTTGTAAGATAATCATCTGCTCCAAGGTTCATTCCTTTACGAATATCTTCAGGTTCAGCCTTGACCGAAAGAAAAATAAAAGGTATCTCGCGTGTAGAACTGCTCTTGCGCAATGCGGCATAAACGCCGAAGCCGTCGAGTTGGGGCATCATGATGTCACAAATAATGATATCGGGAAGCTTCTCCCTGGCACAGGTGACCCCTAACTTTCCGTTAGTTGCCGTAAATACTTTATAACCTGACAACTCCAGGAGTTCCTTTGTGTTTTCCAGAAGGGTAATATCATCTTCTATGAGCAGTACAGATTTTTTCATATCTCCAAATTAAAAGCAGAAACAGGTTTACATGCTTAGGGAGGCTATAAAATTTTGTCAAAAAAACTAATTTTTGAAATCCCCTTAAAGATACATAGTATCTCACAGATTTTAAACATTTCGAGATGGAAAAAATGATATTTATCATTCTTTTTTTTTACCTATACCGGTACCTTTCAAATAAGAAAGGCGGGTAATGGAAAATACGTTGAACAGGGACTTACATCAAAGATTTTATCAAAACCTTGGCAGGTTGTTCTATGCAATTGCCGCGGCAGATGGCATAGTACGAAAGGAAGAGGTAGATTCTCTTAAAGAGATCGTGAGGAAAGAATGGTTAGCCCAGGATGATTATCTTGATGAATTCGGAACCGATGCGGCTTTCCAGATAGAAATTATCTTTGACTGGCTTGACGCCAATAAACCCGATCCTCAAAATGCTTTTCAAACCTTTACTGATTTTTATACCGGTCATAAAGAACTCTTCAATGAACTGGTGAAGGATAAGATCCTCAATACCTCAAGAAACCTGGCTGCAGCATTCCGTGGAAAGAACAAATCTGAATTGGTGATGCTGGCCAAACTTCAGTCCCTATTAAAGAAATAGCTATGAAACCTCTTATTTGCCAAAGTTGCGGTTTTCCCTTTTCCGCAGAATCAAGGGGAACCAACAGAGACGGCACAAAAAATAATGAATACTGTATCAATTGTTTTAAAAATGGTGAATTTACAGACCATCACTTGACCATGCACGAACTGGAGCGCAGATATATGGAAATGGCAAAAGAACATAACGAGATCAGCCTGGAGGAGGCCAGGCAGATCATTAGGATTCTACCCGATCTTAAGCGTTGGAAAATGACCAATCTTTTCTGAAATAAATCCTTTATTCTTCTAATTTTTAAAGATTTGCGGGATTTGGTTTATCTTTGAAAGAAACCAAACGAAAAACTAAAACTTAAAACCAAAAATTATGAAGAAGATCAGTTTATTAATTCCCATTTTGTTTTCCATTTTACTCATTAGTTGTGGAGACGAGAAAAAAGAGGAGGAAAAGATCACTATTGGAGATAATAATTCTCTTGAAACTGTTGATACAGATGAAGCAAGTGCAACTAATGATACCGCAACTTCAGATATGGATACCATCCAGGGCCAGGAAGGAGTGGTGGAGGTACAGTTGACCGGTAACGACCAGATGAAGTTTAACCTGAAGGAAATAAAGGTTAAAGCAGGACAGAAAGTAAAGCTCACATTGAAACATGTTGGACAACTGGATGTAAATGCCATGGGGCATAATTTTGTACTGCTAAAACAGGGTACAGATCTTGCAGAATTCGCGCAGCAGGCAGCAACTGCAAAGAGCAATGATTATATTCCGCAGAATACAGATAAAGTAATCGCCCACACCGAAATGATTGGAGGAGGGGAAGAGACTACCATAGAATTTGACGCTCCCGCCGCCGGCACTTATGATTTCATTTGTAGTTTCCCGGGACATTACATCCAAATGCAGGGAAAATTCATAGTTGAATAACTTCCGAAGTTAGATATTATAGAACCTGCCTGAAGCTTCATTTGTATCCTCTCATTTCATTACAGGATAACAATGGGTTTTCAGACAGGTTTATTTTTATATCACAGCAGGAATCATAAGAATGGGAACTCTTGTATAAGATTGCATCTTTTTTACTTTCTCATGCTTAATAACCTTGTTCAGGGTACCTTTTTCCGGATATTCTGAGATCGCAACTACATCCGGTTTTTTGTCAGCTATGATCTTTTGCAGGGTTTCATAAACATGTGGAGAGTGAACAGTCTCAAAAGTTATGTTCTTGTAGGCTACCTTATTTTCCGCTTTTTTCCGGAATTCATTAAGAGCATTCTCGGCTGTTCCATTATCTTTATGGGTGATGTGCACCACATTGATTACAGGGTTTACAGGAGATAAGATCCTGGTTAATTCCAGTAAATTAGGGATGTCTTCCTCTTCCAGAGTACTTGCGAAAAGGATCTGGTCGATCTTCCCTGGTTTTTGATCTGAAGGTACGGCCAGAATGGGGATAGTGGAGATCTGGGTCATTTCTTTTGTGGTGCTTCCTAAAAGAAGATCTTTTATGGTGCTGGTTTCGCCAGCCCCCATAATGATCATTTCAACATTAATATCCCTTACAAAATCAAGAATAGCACGGGGAACATTTCCCCCTTTTACGGCTGCAACAGAAATTTCGCAATCGGGATATTGTTCCTGCTGATGTTCCTTGCAAAATGCCAGAAGTTTTTCCTGGTGATTTTTACGGCATTCCACTTTGTCTCCTTTTTCTGAAGGACTGTAAACATGAAGGGCAATAACATCGGTCTTCAACATTTGTCCCATATAAACAGCAAACCTTAGAGCAGCAACAGAGTTCTCGGAATAATCGGTCGCATAGATAATTTTTTTCATAACCTTCCAGATTAAGTGCTTAAAATTAAACAATGATGAGGTGCCGGGGAATGACCTTTGTCAGTTATCATTTTCTTTTTCGGCCGCTCTTGCTTTACGGCGTTCCATTTTTCTAAAGTATCCCCTAAAAAGTATATTATGCTGCAGGGCCTTCATGTTCTCATCGAACTTTTTACTGGCATCTTCGGCATTTTGGAGGGTAGCGTCTAAATGGTTCACTACGGTTGTATCATTAATGACATAATTCAAAACTCCTTCACCGGTTTTTAATTCTTCAGAAAACTGTTTCAGGTTACCTGTCATCAACTTCATTTCTTCTGCAGACTGGTTCAAATTAGCAATGATCTCGGATACCTGGCCGGCGGCCGCGGTATCATTCAGTATAAGTCCGGCTACACTTTCATCAAAATTGACTGAGGACAGGATACGGTTCAGCCTGTTTACAGTTACCGAAGCAGCCTCTGAAACCTTCCGAAGACCCGTAATACTTTGCTTAATATCGGTTGCCATTTCCTCATCTTTAATCAAGGCTCCCAAAGTGCCTTCTCCCTGGTTGATCGCAGTAGTGATCTTTAAAAGATCGGCAGTAAGCATGGCCGCATTTTCATTGGTTGTATTGAGAGTGGTAAGTATATCGGCCGTTGCTATTTTACTTATGGATTCAATGGTATCACCAGGATTTACCACTGCAGAGGCAATTTCCTCTCCAGGTACGAGATTAACAACCATACTTCCCACCAACCCGTCAGAACTTACTGTAGCACGAGTATTTTTCTTGATGTGCTGCCTTGTCCTTTCGCTAATAACCATCTCCACAACAATACTCGTGTCATTAAGGATCGTAATACCTCGTACAGTACCAACATTTACACCTGCAAAACGAACATTATTTCCTGTTTGCAGACCACTTACATTTTTAAAAACCGAATGGATTTTTGTAGAATTACCAAACAGGTTTTGTCTGTTTCCAATAAAGTATACGGCCAGGACGAAAATGGAAATTCCTATTATGACGAATATGCCCAATTTGATATTTTGTGAATTCCTGTTTCTCATATTACATCATTTAAAAAATGCTTTTATTTTTGGATCTTCAGAGGTAGAGAGTTCCTTGAAAGTGCCCTGTGCATAATTGGTTCCCTCAAGAAGCAAAACCATCCTATTGGAAATGACTCGGGCGCAATCCACATCATGTGTAATGATAAGAGAGGAGGTTTTGTATTTTTTCTGAATTTCCATCATTAATAAGATGATCTCTTTTGCTGTAATAGGGTCCAGACCTGTTGTAGGTTCATCATAAAGAATGATTTCGGGTTTTAAGATCAGCGCCCTCGCCAAAGCGATCCTTCGTTGCATACCTCCCGAGAGTTCTGCCGGCATGAGGTCTTTGGTGTGGGCAAGTCCTACGCTTTCAAGAGCTTCATGAACCAGTGCATCTGTATTACTTCCTTTAAATTTCTTTTTGTGGCGACGCAAGGGAAATTCCAGATTTTCCTGCACAGTCATAGAGTCATACAATGCGCTTCCCTGGAACAAGAATCCAATTTCCGCACGCAGTTCATCTTTTTCCTGTTGATGCATTTCAAGGATTTTTTTTCCCAATACTTCGATCTCCCCGCTATCGGGCTCCATAAGCCCTACCAGGCATTTGATCATCACCGATTTTCCCGATCCCGATTTCCCCATCAGCACCAGGTTTTCTCCTTCATATAGTTCCAGATCGAAATTATCCAGCACCACCTGCTCCCCAAATCTTTTGCAAAGTTTTTTTATACTTATCACAGTATTTCGTTTTTCCCTATGTCTCGCTGTAGTTTCCATTTAACCGTAGATAATATCTGAAACAAAGACTGCTATAAAATCGATTATGAACAGGAGCAATGAAGTAAAGACCACTGCCGAGTTTGATGCCTTTCCCACTCCTTCTGTTCCCTTACTGCTATTATATCCTTTAAAACAACCCACCAATCCAATGGCAAAGCCAAAGAAAAAAGATTTAAAGGTGGCCGGTAAGAGATCGCTGTATTCTATGGCTTCAAAGACCTCGTTGAAATAAAGTAGAAAGGAAACGCTTCCTTTGACGTATTCGACCAGGGCAGAACCCACTAATGCGATGAGGTCGCCCATTAAGATTAACAGCGGAAGCATAAGGGTAGCCGCTAAAATGCGGGTCACCACTAAAAATTTGAATGGGTTTGTTCCCGAAACCTCCATGGCATCTATCTGTTCGGTAACTCTCATAGATCCTAACTCTGCTCCTATACTGGAACCAATCCTCCCCGCACAGATAAGGGCTATGATGACGGGACCAATCTCGCGAACAATCGATATACTTATCATGTTGGGCATCCAGGAGACCGCACCAAATTCAAGCAAGGTGGGACGGGATTGCAAAGTAAATACGAGACCCAGGATAAAACCGGTAACCCCTACCAGGAGTAGGGACTTATTGCCCATTTGATAGCTCTGCTTTAAGAACTCCCTGAACTCGAATGGTCTTGAGAATAGCTCCTTAAAGAACCTGCCGGCAAAACGTGACAGGGCACCAATTTCCATGAAAAAAGTAGACACATTTTCGATTACCGGGTAATGGTTGTTCATATGCTTGCCGGTTTGAAGTTCCAGTTAAATTTAAAGTACTTGGCCCGGCAGGTAAATGATTTTTCTCAGGTTTCCCGGTCGCGCAAATTGGGAGGATCTTATTCCGTTGAATGTTGTGAGAGATCTTCAGAATCTATTACCTCTTCACTAACCCTGTAAACCTCTTTCCTGTTGCTTCTAAAACCTTTTACAAAACGAGCGATCTCATCCTCGAGCACTTCATGATCCCTTATAAAAACCTCAGGATCTAAACCCTTGTCTCCGTTCATTAAAGAAGACAACTGCCCCAGGTGCTCCTGTAATTGCTCCAAAAGGTTCTTGCCAGTGCTGCTGAGTTGGTGAAGATCTGAAACCAGTTTACTCACCGCCACAGAATTTTGTCTTTTTTCGATCCAGATCGTATACCTATCTATCAGGCGTTGCAAAAACTGCAGGTCTTCAATGTAAAATTCCAGGTCAGATTTCCAGTGCCGGGTAAGAATATATAATTCCTGCCAGTTGGCTTTTTTGATCTCTCCGTTTTTAAGGCGGCTTCTGAAGGTTTCCATATTAAAAAAGTTATACTCTAAAATAGCATTTTAAGGTGCCGGTACCAATGATATCTGTCACCTTTCCTGACGGATGTCATTTTCGAACTGTCTGATTTTCAATAAATTTAATAGAAGAGGCTAAAAAATCATAACACATTTGGAAAAAATTAGCTGATTTAATTCAAGAAGTAATGAACCCATTGGAAAAAGACAGTTTTAAGACCATTCAACTGGAGGATGTATCTTTGCAGGCAGATCTTTTTATTCCTGAAAATTCTGTGGGCCTGGTAATTTTTTCCCACGGAAGCGGTAGTAGCAGGTTGAGTAAACGCAATCTTTTTGTTGCGGCTGTGCTTCAGCAAAAGGGAATGGCTACCCTTTTGTTTGATCTATTGACCGAAGAAGAGGATCTGGATTATTCTGCCCGGTTCAATATAGATCTGCTTACTCGCAGGCTCATCGCCGTCACCCGGCAGTTAAACCGGGACCCATTAACGGCTCATCTTGAAAAAGGTTTTTTTGGTGCCAGTACGGGTGCTGCTTCGGCATTAATGGCTGCAGCCGAGCTGGGAGAAGAGATCAAAGCGATCGTATCAAGAGGCGGTAGGGTGGACATGGCAGCAGAAAAACTGCAAGAAATTTCAGCTCCAACTCTTTTCATTGTTGGCGGAGACGATGAGGTGGTTTTACAATTAAATGAAAAAGCCTTTACCCGGTTAAAATGTGAAAAACAACTTGAAATTATTCCCGGGGCTTCCCATTTGTTTGAAGAACCCGGAACATTAGAAGAAGTGGCACGCTTATCAGCACAATGGTTCAGTGAACATTTATAAAGATCATATGTTTTTAGACAGGGAAGAAGCAGGTCATAGACTGGCCCGACACCTGCAATCGTATAAAAATAAAGAGGCGGTGGTCCTGGCAATACCCAGAGGCGGTTTACCTTTGGGTGAAATTGTTGCCAAAGAATTGAATGCTCCATTGGATGTGGCCATTATAAAAAAGATTGGTCATCCTTACAATCCCGAGTATGCTGCAGGAGCATTGAATGAGGAAGGTTACGTGCTCAATCCTGAAGCGCGTATCTCTGAAGAATTTTTGGAAGAGGAGGTTCAAAGGCTTAGACAGGAGATCCTAAAAAGACATCAGCAGTATTACGCTAAAACGCAACCTCACGATGTGCGCGGTAAATGGGTTATCATTGTAGATGACGGTATCGCAACGGGTAGCACCATCCTGGCTACGGTAGCCCTGGTCGCCAAAAAAGATCCTGCCGGTATTGTCATTGCCACTCCTGTGGCACCTGCAAGTACTATTCGAAAATTGCAAAGTGCATCAGGCGTAGATGAAGTGGTATGTTTGGAACAGCCACCTTATTTTAGCAGCGTGGGACAATTCTATGAAAACTTCTTTTCTGTATCAGACGAGGAAGCGATCGAAATCCTGGAAAGAGCTAATCAGGGTTACAACATTAATAAAAAAGGTAAATAATAAGAGTGCCACCAAAGAAGAGGATTACTTCCTGGCGGCACTTGAAAATTCTGATCTTATCTAAAGGATATTTCCGTTCTCATCTGTCTTGATCCTGATCACATCTTTTCCGTTTTCCAGTTTCAGTTTATATGTCTTCTCAGCACCTTTTTTATCGTGGTAATTCACCAGGTACACATCTTTAGAAATGGTCCAGTTGGGATATTTTTCTTTTACGGCAGTTCTAACAGCTTCGGGAAGACCTACATTCTTATACCTTTCTATAGTTCTCATCAAAACTCCGTCCCTGTCATAGGCAGCGAGAACAGTTCCTTCAGGAATAAAAAAGCTAACTTCATAAGTATCGTAATCATCGTGATAAATATCAGATGTTTTGATATCGTATTTGGCAACGTGTTCTTCCAGTTTCTTAACCGGTACAGCGACTTCCTGATTAGTAACGGCATCCAGGTATTTGTAGTTCACCGCAACTAATTCTACTTCTTTGAGTTCCTCAGGTTCTGTGATCTGAGCGAACACCGGACTCATTATTCCAAACAGGAATAATATAAATAGCAATTTTTTCATGATTTCCAGGTATTTGATTAGTACTTTATTTAATTTATTAATTTAGAACATGTAACTCATTGAAACAATGATATTTGTCATTTCGGAATTGTAAAACAAGAAGTATTTTTAAGGTTATCCCCC
>CAZNFK010000005.1:18781-20595 GCA_964572365.1 uncultured Flavobacteriaceae bacterium
TGATATTTGTCATTTCGGAATTGTAAAACAAGAAGTATTTTTAAGGTTATCCCCCACTGAAAATTCAACTACATCATTAATTCATTGATATGGACAGATTAAAGAATAAAGTCGCCCTTATTACCGGCGGGGCCGGAGGTATAGGTAAAGCCACGGCACAAATATTTCTTAAAGAAGGGGCAAAGGTATTTCTTGTAGACCTTAAAGAAGAGGAGCTGCAACAGGTAATAAAAGATTTAGGAAAAGAGAACCTCGAGGTTTTTGCTGCTGATGTTTCGCGATCTGAAGACGTGAAATCTTATGCCCGGGCTTGTGTGGAAAAGTTCGGGAGAATCGATGTTTTTTTCAATAACGCCGGGATAGAAGGTAAATTCTCTGCTATAATTGATTATCCCGAAGAGGAATTTGACCGGGTGATCGCGGTAAACCTGAAGGGAGTATGGCTGGGATGCCAGCAGGTAATTCCGCTAATGAATGAAGGCGGCAGTGTTATTATCACTTCTTCTGTTGCCGGGATAAAGGGCTTCTCCAATCTTGGACCTTATGTGGCCAGTAAACACGCGGTTGTGGGGATCATGAAAGTAGCGGCCATGGAGTTTGCCGATAAGAAGATAAGGGTCAACAGCATTCATCCCGGCCCGGTTAATAACAGGATGATTCGATCAATAGAAAAGCAGATCTCCCCTAAAGATCCAGGAAGTGCAAAAAGGGATTTTGAGAACTCCACTTTATTACATCGTTATGCGGAAAATGAGGAAATAGCCGATCTGGCTCTTTTCCTGGCCTCTGATGAAAGTAAATATATTACCGGTACCATGCAGGTAATTGATGGCGGAATGTGTTTGGCTTAAAAATCAAATGGTTAAGCCAAATCTTTTTAAGATCTGGGTAAGCAGCAAACCAGCAAATCCAAAACTACCTATGGTAACTATCTGTTCTATATTCAATGGTACCAGGTTGAGTACCTCGGCAACAACCGGAATATGATATACCACAACCAGGATCAATAATGAAAGTGCCAGGGCACCCCAGATCCACGGATTTTTGGTTACCTCATTTATCCAGAAGGATCGCTGCCTTTTAGGAAGGTTAAATACATTAAGAAGCTGGGCAAAGATAAGGGTATAAAACGCCATATTATTTACCACCGGTAGCGAGTATTCTTTAAAATGCCACGAGTAAACAGTGATACCAATAACCGCCATGGTAATGGTGATCCCAAAAATAAGAGTGGAGACCCACAATTTATGAGTAAGTATGGGTTCCTTCGGATCCCGGGGCGGTTGCTCCATTACTTTTTTATCACCTCTGCCCATGCCCAGGGCCAGGGCGGGGAATACATCTGTAACCAGGTTCAGGAAGAGGATCTGTAAGGGCAAAAGCGGCATTGGAAGGTTTACCATTGCGGCGGCTGCCACCGAAATGATTTCGGCAAGATTACAGGATAGCAGGAATACCACGAACTGCCGTATATTTTCAAATATTGTACGGCCCTGCCTTATGGCCAGTTCTGTGGAGGTGAATTTGTCATCCATCAGGATCACATCGGCGACTTCTTTTGCCGCTTCTGTACCCCTTATCCCCATAGCGATCCCAATATCCGCTTTTTTGAGGGCCGGCGCATCGTTGACCCCGTCACCTAACATCCCTACAACCTTATTGTTCCTTTGATACAGGTGGACCAGATCGAGCTTTTGTTTGGGGGCCATCCTGGCAAAAATGGTCGCTTCCAGAACTTTTTTTTCCATTTCGGGAGTGATACTATCTGGCCCGGGAAGTTCACTGCCGTGTATTACTTTTGCACTTCCTTCTCC
>CAZNFK010000005.1:20695-30472 GCA_964572365.1 uncultured Flavobacteriaceae bacterium
GAAGCAGCTATGGCATTCGCCTTGTTATGCCATTTCTCTTTATTCACAAATGGGATTACTTCACCATTTTTCTGAAGGATGTGATCACAGGAATCGATCATGCTTTCCAAAGCCCCCTTTACCGCGATAAAATTATCCTCCTTACCTGTATGGACCGTGGCCATTCTTTTAATGTCGGCATCAAACGGAACCTCTTTTATCCTGGGGAACTGCTTTCTGATGTTTTCCGCGTCAAAGCCGATCTCTTCAGCAAAATTCAGGAGTCCGACCTCAATAGGATCACCTGTTTGTTTTCCTTCAGATCTTTTACTGTTGTTACACAGCACTGCAACCCGAAGGAGTTCTTGAAAATTGTTTTTTTGCAGGATATTTTCAGCAGTACTTTTGTCACACCACTCCTCGGGTCCCAGTTCATTTCCTTCCAGGAGAACCCGGTGCACTGCCATTTTATTTTCGGTGAGGGTACCGGTCTTGTCGGTGCAAATAATTCCTGTAGCTCCCAGGGTTTCTACCGCTTCCAGTTTTTTGATCACCACCTTCCGGTGACTTAATTTTAGCATTCCCCGGGCGAGGGCAATGGTTGCCACAATAGGCAGGCCTTCAGGAATTGCTGCAACCGCAAGGGCGATAGCGGTTTCTATCATTAATATGAGGTTTTCTCCCTGCAAATAGCCGGTAACCGCGATGATAATGGTGAGAAAAATGGTAAGCCAGATGAGTTTATGGCTTAACCGGCTTAGTTTTCGCTCCAGGGGAGTCCTTATTTTTGTGGCTTCCCGGGTAAGGCGGCTTATTTCTCCAATAACGGTAGTGTCACCTGTAGCTGTGACCACTGCTTTACCACTTCCCCTGGAGATAATTGTTCCTTTGAATAACATGTTTGACCTTTCGGCCAGGACTGTAGATTCGTCCAGAGGTAAATTATTTTTGTCCACCTGGTTGCTTTCCCCGGTCAGAGCAGCTTCTTTGGTCGCCAGACTTTGTTCTTCAAGCAGGCGCGCGTCTGCAGGTACCACATCCCCGGCATTAAGAAGAATAACATCACCGGGTACCAAAAATGCAAGATTGAGGTGTTTCTCCTGCCCGTCCCTCAATACATTTGCAAAGGTCTCCACCAGTTTTTGAAGCGCTTCCACCGAACGTATTGCCTGCCATTCCATAAAAAATCCTATTGAAGCTGTGATAAGGATCACCACCAGCACGGCAAAACCTTCCAGAATCTCATTGAACAGAAAAGCAAGTAAGGTAGCGCCTGTGAGGACATAGATCACGGGATCAAGAAACTGCTCCAGAAATATCACCCAGGTTCTTTTGGGGCGCGTGGTCTGCAACCGGTTTTTTCCATATTCCAGGAGTCTTTTTTCAGCCTCGGAAGAGGCGAGTCCCGTTTTCGGGTCAACCTTGAGACGTGAGGTTATTTCATCTGTGGTTAAGCTGTGGGCATTGCTTATCATGAATGGTTGGTTTAACTCAGGATTCCTCTAATTTACAATGGACCAGATCCTTGTTCAATGATATTTATCAATGGGCTTTTCTGTTGGAAAACTTATTCTTAAATTAGGTATAAATCCTGACACTTCAGGTATTTATAAACGCAACCGCAATATTTGACCATGATCCTAAGCCTCACCATAAATCCCGCCCTTGATCTGTATTCCCGTGTCGATAAGGTTTTCCCAGGGGAAAAGCTAAGATGTGAAAAGGCAAAACTTGATCCTGGCGGTGGAGGTGTGAATGTCTCGAGGGTGATCCAACGCCTGGGAGGGGAAACAACGGCTCTTTATACCTGCGGAGGCTATACGGGTGAGGTCTTTAAAGATCTCCTGGAAAAAGAAGGAGTGAAACAGGATACTGTTGAGGTCGCAGGTGATGTTAGGCAAAATATAGCCATTACAGAAACTTCTTCAGGAGAATTGTACAGATTCGGGTTTCCCGGTCCCAGCCTCACAGAAACCGAATATGAGGATTTTCTCACTAAGCTCAATCTTTATAAAAAAGCCGATTTTTGGGTAGCCAGCGGAAGCCTTCCGCCGGGAGTACCCGAAGATTTCTATTCCAGGGCAGCCGCAAAGGCAAAAGAGAACGACGTGAAGTTTGTGTTGGATACTTCCGGAAAGGCCTACTCCGGAATTTTAGAAGTAGGGGCATACCTGTTAAAGCCAAACATGAATGAACTGGAGGACCTGGTAGGAGAAAAGGCGGAAAATGAACAGGAACAAAAAGAATTATTGCTGAAGATACTGGAAAAGTACCCCGTTGAGGTCATTGTACTTTCTTTAGGCTCAAAAGGGGCTTTGCTGGCGACAAAAGGGAAAGTAAGACATTTCCCGGCACCTGCCGTGGTACCTATAAGTTCAATAGGAGCGGGTGACAGTATGGTGGCGGGTATTGTTTACAGCCTTTCACGGGGAGATGAACTTGAAAAAGCCATTCTTTACGGACTTGCCTGCGGAAGCGCTACCATCAAATCTCCCGGAACCGAACTCCTTCAAAAAGACGATGTAGAGCCTCTTTTTCAAACACTTCAGGAAAAAGTGTCAAATAATGATCTTCCCTAAATAAAACCAGAGAAACTGTGGCTTCAGAAAAGAAAATGAAGATCGAGGATGCCTATCGCAGGGAATTTACGCAGGTAGCAGAAGAGCTTTCTGCCGATCCCGAAAATGGATTGTCAAAAGGTGAAGCACACAAAAGACTGAAGAAATTCGGGCGCAATAAACTCAATGAAAGTAAGACACGAAGCATCTGGGATCTTATTATCTCGCAAGTGAACAACCCTGTGATCTACCTGCTAACGGCAGCAGCGATCCTTGCCTTCAGTTTTGGAGACCTGCCCGAAGGCATAGCAATTCTTGTGGTGCTTTTAGTCAATACGATCATTGGGTTCTGGATGGAATTCCAGGCTCAAAAATCTATGGAAGCCATCAGGAAGATGGATCGTATAGAGGCCAATGTAATTAGGGATGGGGAACAGACCCCGATCGATGCTGAAGAGGTAGTGCCTGGTGACTTGCTTATCATCGAAGCGGGAGATCTTGTTCCTGCCGATGCCCGCATCGTTGAGGCCACAGAGCTAAAAATAGATGAATCTCCCCTTACGGGAGAATCTGTTCCTGTAGATAAATCTTCTGAAGCAATAAAGGAGGAGAAGCAGGTGGCAGACCGTACCAATATTGTTTATAAGGGTACTGCTGTTACCGCCGGGAAAGGAAGCGCCCTGGTATTTGGGACAGGAATGAAAACCGAAGTAGGAAACATTTCTTCGCTGGTCGAGGAACAGGAGGATACTGAAACTCCTCTCACCCGGAAATTGAACAAGCTAACCACAAACCTTATCTGGGTCATTCTGGCCATGGCCGCAGCTTTTTTCCTGATAGGCTGGCTGGCAGGCAAAGAACTATACCAGCTGGTACAGACCTCTATCGCCTGGGCCATTGCCGCCATTCCCGAGGGGCTGCCTATTGTCGCCAGTATTGCACTGGCCAGGGGGATGTTCAGGTTGTCAAAAAAGAATGTGCTCATCAAAAAACTCAGTGCTGTGGAAACCCTGGGGGAGACTACCGTTATCTTTACAGATAAGACCGGCACTCTTACCAAAAATCAGTTAACGGTAGATACTTTGTGTTTTCCCGGGGAAAAACTGCTGAAGGTAGACTGGCATTCAAACGAGAAACCCATGGTTGAAGGAGCAGGCGAGGATGATGAAAATTATAAGCAGGTTCTTAAGATCGCTGTTCTGGCAAATGACGCTTCGCTGCCCGAAAATGTAGAGGAAAAAGAGAAAGAAACAGAAGAAGATGGTAAGGCTGTTGCGAAGGGTGATCCGCTGGAAGTTGCTCTGCTTCACCTGGTAAATAAATTAGATCCCGAACTTTTTAGGGAACTGCAGGGGCTGGAGCGGGAACTTCATGATCCCTTTGATTCTGAATCTATGGTCATGGGCACGGTATACGCCGAAAACGATGACTATTATGTTGCGGGAAAAGGTTCTCCCGATGCCATTTTAGACCGCTGTAAGGAGATACTGAAACAGGGGGAGACACATCCATTCTCTGAGGAAGACAAAGAGGAGTGGAAGAAAAAAAACAATCAGCTTTCAGAAGACGGACTTAGGGTGCTGGCTTTTGGCTATAAAAACACCGATATACTTCCAGAAGGGGAAGAAGCCGAAGATTTTCTTCACGACCTGGTCTTTGTGGGGCTGGTTGGTTTTCTGGATCCCCCGCGAAAAGAGGTCGCCGCCTCCATGGAAACTTGTAAAGAAGCCGGGATCAAGGTGGTGATGGTTACAGGCGATCATCCCGGGACCGCAAAAAATGTCGGAAAACAGGTACATCTGTTTTCGGAAGAAGAAATTGATGAAACTGCGGTGATGCACGGTAAACACCTGCAGGAGGAAATGGATAATAACCACGGAGAGAGACTGGTAGATACTGCTGTTTTCTCAAGGGTTGACCCCGAGCAGAAGCTGGATCTTATAAAGCATTTTCAGGATAGGGGTGAGATAGTGGGAATGACCGGTGACGGGGTTAATGATGCGCCGGCATTGAAAAAGGCTGATATTGGGATCGCAATGGGCAAAAGAGGTACGCAGGTAGCCCAGGAAGTTTCAGACGTGGTATTGAAAGATGATTCTTTTGATTCTATTGTGGTGGCCATCAAACAGGGCCGAATCATTTTTGGGAACATAAGGCGGTTCGTGATGTACCAGCTTTCTTACCACCTTGGGGAGATAATATTGATCGCGCTAATTAGTTTCAGCCTTTTTATCCTGCCCATTTTGCCATTGCAGTTGCTGTTCCTTAACTTGTTGTCTGATGTTTTTCCGGCCCTTGCACTGGGAGTGGGAGAAGGAAATGAGCAGGTGATGAAGCAGCCTCCCAAAGATCCAAAAGAACCCATTATCACGAAAAAGAACTGGATACAGATAGGAATTTATGGAATGATAATAGGTGCTGCGGTTTCAGGGGCATATTTTTATGGCCATTTTGTCTGGGAGACTTCGAAAGAGGTCAATAATAATATCGCTTTTTTCAGCCTGGCCTTTGCACAGTTTCTTCATGTGCTGAACATGCGGGAGGCAAAAGAAAATGTCTTCAATAACCAGGTCACCCGCAACAAGTACGTTTGGCTGGCGGTTATTTTTTGCGTGGCCGTATTGCTGGGGGCATATAATATTCCGGTGCTTGCAGAGGTACTTTCCTTTGAATCTCTGGGTATGAAAGAATGGATTTTGATCGCTGTGGCAAGTTTCATACCTACAGTAGTGATACAATTGATAAAACTATTACGAAAAGATTTTTAACGACCAAAAATAACGACATGAAATACGCACTACGAGCGGCAATTATAGACCTTGACGGGGTTTTGACCCAAACGGCTTCTCAACATGCCCGGGCCTGGAAAATGGTGTTTGAAGAATATAATAACAGACGCAGGGAGAATGGGCTGGAACAGTTTCAGCCTTTTAGTATTGAGGAGGATTATCCAAAATATATCGATGGAATTCCCAGGTATGACGGAGTATCTGCTTTTTTGAAGTCCAGAAATATTGAATTGCCTTATGGTTCTTCTGAAGATGGAAATAACCTGGAAACCGTCTGCGGAGTAGGAAACCAAAAAAACAGCATTTACCAGAAGCTTATTTCTGAAGAAGGAGTAAAAACATTTGAACAGAACGTTGAAACCATAAGATCCTGGAAAGAAAAAGGACTAAGAACAGCAGTGATCTCTTCAAGTAAGAATTGTAAAAAAATTCTTGAGTTAGCAGGGTTAACTGATCTTTTCGAAGTTCGTGTGGACGGGATAATTTCCGAAGAAAAGAATATTCCGGGTAAACCCGCTCCCGACATTTTCCTGGAAGCCGCAAGACAGCTGGATGTTCCTCCTCAAGAAGCCCTGATCGTTGAAGATGCGCAAGCCGGCGTCGAGGCGGGTAAAAAAGGGAATTTCAGGCTGGTCGTTGGGATCAAAAATGCCTCAAATGAAACTGAATTGTTAGAAAAAGGAGCTGACGTGGTGGTGAATAACCTGAAGGAGCTGGACCTGGAGTTCAAAAAAAGCAGGGAAGCTAATGTTCTTCCATCGGCATTAAAATGTTTTGCACAGGTAGCAGAAAGTTTTAGAAATGTCACTCCCTTGCTTTTTCTGGATTTTGACGGAACACTTTCCCCTATAGTAGAACATCATGAAGACGCTGAAATTTCCGACGAAATGAGGAACCTGGTGGAGGAGCTTGCAAAAAAATACCCCGTCGCGGTGGTGAGCGGCCGCGGGCTCTCAGATGTGAAAAAGAGGGTAGGTCTTCCGGAGTTATTTTATGCCGGCAGCCACGGATTTGAAATTTCAGGACCTCGGGGATTTGCCCGGGATCATGAAGAGGCGGTAAAGGTAATGCCTGTTTTTAACGAGTTACAGCCGATACTAAAAGAAAAATTAGATCATATTCCCGGGGTGGATTTTGAGCGGAAGAAATTCACCCTGGCCGTTCATTACCGGCAGGTAAAGGAAGAGCAGCAGCAGGAAGTGCAGGATGTGGTTATGAACGTCTTAAAAGATTATCCCGAAGTTACCGGTGCAGGAGGTAAAAAAGTGATCGAGATAAGACCCGCGATTGACTGGCATAAAGGAAAAGCAGTGGAGTTTCTTAAAAAGGAGCTGAGCAAGGAAAAAAATGCCTTTTCAATTTATGTGGGTGATGACGTTACCGATGAGGATGCCTTTAAGTTCGTAGCAAATGGTTTAGGTATTCTTGTAGGCTATCACGGCGTGGAAACCTATGCAGATTATCACCTGGAAGACTTGGAACAGGTAAAGCAATTCTTCAAGAAATTATTGAATAATGAACCTTAGTCATGGAAGGGTGGAAAGTAACATATTCTGAATACAAACCTTCAGAAGAAAGGCTGCGGGAAGCTTTATGCACCCTGGGAAACGGGTATTTTGCAACCCGGGGAGCGATTGAAGGTAGTGCAGAATCTGATACTCATTACCCCGGCACCTACCTCGCCGGAGGATACAACCGGCTTCAATCTGACCTCCACGGAAAGATAATTGAAAATGAAGACCTGGTAAGGTGGCCAGACTGGAGCATACTGAAATTCAAACCCGAAGGTGGGGAATGGTTCAACATTGACGAAGTCCAAATTAAAAGTTTCTGCCAGGAACTTGATCTAAAAGAAGGTGTACTGGAACGTCGAATTGAATTCAGTGATAAAGAACAGCGGGAAACTTTGCTGGTGAGCCGAAGGATAGTGAGCATGAGCAATATGCACCTCGCCGCCATAGAATGGGAAATAACCCCTCAAAACTGGTCGGGGAAGGTCACTGTGCATTCAGCTCTTGACGGGGGTGTGCTCAACAACGGGGTGGCGAGGTACAGGGAATTTAACAGCAAACATCTTAATCTGCTCGATAAAGGGAATTTTGAAGAAGACGGCATCTTTATAAAGGTAATGAGTAACCAGTCAGAGATAGTGATGGCGCAAGCAGCAGAAACTTCGGTCTATTTCGATCTTTACGACTCTTTTGTAGACAGGCAGACCACCATAGATGACACTTATGTAGCCCAGGAATTAACTTTTGAACTTCAGGAGAAGAAAACCGCCCGGGTTGAAAAGATCATTAGCATATTCACATCAAAAGATAAAGCCATTTCAGATCCTTTATCTGAAGCCAAAAAAATTGTCAAGAGAATAACCGGTTTTGCTGAACTTCTGAGATCTCACCGGGAGGCATGGAATGAACTTTGGGAGCAGTGTGATATCACGCTGCAGGCAGATGATAACAATGACCAGTTATTGCTGCGCTTCCATATATTTCACCTTTTTCAGACCTTTACTTTAAACACCATTGACTTGGATTCCGGTATTCCAGCCAGGGGATGGCACGGAGAAGCTTATCGGGGACATATTTTCTGGGACGAGCTTTATATTTTTCCGTTTTATAACATCAGTATTCCCGAACTTACCCGAGCGCTGTTGATGTACCGCTACCGGCGACTGCCCGAGGCAAGGTTTGCAGCCAAAGAACAGGGTTATAGAGGAGCTATGTTTCCCTGGCAGAGCGGCAGTAACGGGAGAGAAGAGAGCCAGGTGATCCACCTGAATCCCGAATCAGGCAACTGGCTTCCCGATCATACTTACCTGCAACGCCACGTGAATGCAGCCATTGCTTATAACGTGTGGCAATATTTCCAGGCGACGGGAGATCTTCAGTTCTTATCATTTTACGGGGCCGAGATGATGCTGGAGATCGCCAAATTCTGGGCAAGCAAAAGCATCTTTAATGAAGAACGTCAAAAATATGAGATCCATAATGTGGTAGGACCAGATGAATACCATACCTCCTATAAAGACTCAGATCAACCAGGATTGAAAAACAATGCTTATACAAATTTTATGGCGGTGTGGTGCCTTGTTCATGCGATGGAAGCAATGGAGAAACTCAATACCAAACGTGCCAGGGATCTCATGACCATTCTCGATATTGACGAAGATGAGCTGGCGCGTTGGGACAGGATAAGCCGCAACATGTTCATTCCGTTCATTCAGCAGGGAAAGATCATTGAACAATTTGAAGGATTTGATAGCCTGGAAGACCTGGACTGGAAAAAGTACACCGAAAAGTACGGAGAAAATATCCGACTGGACCGGGTACTGGAGAGTGAAGGAGACAGTGTGGAGCGTTACAAGGCGGTTAAACAGCCCGATGTTTTGATGTTGTTCTATCTTTTTTCTGCCGAAGAACTTTTAGAGATCTTTGAGCGAATGGGGTATGACTTTGACACCATGGAACAGATCCCGGCAAATATTTCCTATTACCAGGATATAACCTCTCATGGTTCAACCCTTAGTAAGGTAGTGCATTCCTGGGTCTATGCCCGTTCTCACAGGGAGCGTTCCTGGCATGATTTCAAAAAGGCCCTCATCAGTGATTTTAATGACATACAGGGAGGTACTACGGCCGAAGGCATCCATCTTGGCGCTATGGCGGGTACCGTAGATCTTATTCACCGCTGTTATACCGGGATGGAGTTTAAAAAGGAATGTCTTTATTTCAATCCCAAACTTCCCGAAAATGTGAAAGAGATCAGCTTTAGGTGCAGGTATAGGAAACACTGGTTGGAAGTACATCTTACCGATTCCTCTTTATGTCTTAAAAGTCATGGTGGTTGGCAGGATGTGATCAGGATCATCGTTAATAAAGAGGAGTTCAAGATGATCAAGGGAGAAGAGCGTACCATTGATTACAGGTATTAAAATTATCCATTCGCTCATGATTGCCCGCCAATTTTAGCAAATAAGAAACATAGTTTGGGAAATTATATTCCTAATTTTCTTTTCTTAAATCTGAAAAAATGAAATGGAGAGGAAGACGACAAAGCTCAAACGTTGAGGACAGAAGAGGCCGATCTACCGGCGGAAAAATAGCAATTGGAGGTGGGATAGTGGGACTCATCTTTGTTTTGTTCCAGCTGTTTTCGGGTGGGGATGCTACAGAGGTGCTGGATCAACTTCAGGATCAAACCACCACAAATTCAGAAACAAGAGAGTTAACAGCAGAAGAAAAAGAACTGGGAGATTTCACCGCCACAGTTTTGGCCGATACAGAAGATGTATGGCATGAGATCTTCCAGCAAAATGGAGGAATTTACCGGGAACCGGGAATGGTGCTTTTCTCAGACGCCGTACAAACGGCGTGCGGAGGAGCTTCAGCTGCATCGGGTCCGTTTTATTGTCCTGCCGATGAAAAAGTGTATATGGACCTAAGGTTTTT
>CAZNFK010000005.1:30572-44742 GCA_964572365.1 uncultured Flavobacteriaceae bacterium
CTGGAAGAAGGCGACATAGGTGAGGCTATGAGCGCTGCCAGTGCCGTGGGGGATGATGCCATTCAAAAACGAACATCGGGAAGGGTAGTGCCCGATGCTTTCACCCATGGAACTTCAGAGCAGCGCAAGGAATGGTTCCTGAAGGGTTATAGGTCCGGGGACATCAGGCAGGGAAATACCTTTCCCGAACTTCTAAATTAAATTTCGTTAGGTTTTTACCTTTCTTTTGTCTTCGGCTTGATTGATATTCTGAATTCCGGTGAGGAGGGCATCAGGGTTAAAAGAAATACTGCTGATCCCTTCATTTACCAGGAAGGCAGCAAAGTCCGGGAAATCACTGGGCGCCTGTCCACAAAGTCCAATTTTCTTTCCGGTTTTTCTGGCTTTTTCTATGGCCATGGAGATCATCTTTTTTGCAGCCGCATTGTTCTCATCAAACAAAGCGCCCATTAGTTGAGAGTCCCGGTCTATTCCCAGCGTGAGCTGTGTAAGGTCATTGGAGCCTATCGAAAAACCGTCGAAAACCTCTGCGAATTCTTCCAGCAAGATCACATTGCTGGGAATCTCAACCATTACATAGATCTCCAGACCTTTATCGCCTTGCTTCAAACCGTTTAAGGCCATGATCTCGACTACTTTTTTTCCTTCCTCTACAGTACGGCAGAATGGGATCATCACCTTCACATTCTCAAGACCCATTTCTTCCCTAACTTTTTGAATGGCCCGGCATTCCAGGATAAAACCATCTTTGTAAAGGTCATGATAGTACCTGGAGGCACCTCTAAAACCAAGCATAGGATTCTCTTCTTTAGGCTCAAATTGGGTGCCGCCTATGAGATTCGCATATTCGTTCGTTTTGAAATCACTCATCCTTACAATCACCTCCTTAGGATAAAATGCCGCTGCCATGCTGGCGATTCCCTGGGCCAGCTGATCAATGAAATAATCTTCTTTTTTGTCATAAGCAGCCGTTAGTTCTTCTACCATTTTTATTGCTTCCCGATCCTTCAGCTCATCGAATTTGATCAGGGACATGGGGTGCACTTTTACCATGTGGGTAATTATAAATTCCATGCGCAACAAGCCCACCCCGTTGTTGGGATAAAAGGAAAGCTGGAATGCTTTTTCGGGATCGGAAAGAATGAGTTTGGCTTCGGTCTTTGGAAGCTTTATTTGATCGAAATCCAGTTCAATTTTTTTAAATTCAAGACTTCCCTTATACACAAATCCGGTTTTACCCTCGGCACAGGAAACAGTAACAGTTTCCCCATCTTTTATGTTCTGGGTGGCAAAATAACTCCCCACCACCGCAGGTACTCCAAGTTCCCGGGCGACTATAGCCGCATGACTGGTTCTTCCGCCACGATCTGTTATGACCCCCGAAACCCGTTTTAATATTGGATCCCAGTCGGGGCTGGTGGTTTCTGTGATCAGGATGTCCCCTTCTTTTAACTTATCAGCTTCTCGCGGAGATTCCAGAATTCGTGCAGTCCCTACCGAGATGCGGGAGCCAATGGCATTTCCCTTTACCAGGACCTCTCCTTTTTCTTTGAGCCTGTATTCGTATTGTAGTTCTTCTCTGACTGATCTATGCACGGTTTCGGGCCGGGCCTGTGTAATGAACAATTCTTCGGAGATCCCGTCTTTTGCCCATTCAATATCCATCGCCTTGCCGTAATGTTTTTCTATCTCCAATGCCCATTTTCCAAGGGTGAGGACTTCCTCGTCTGATAATACAAATTGATCCTGTTTGGAAGCCTCGGTCTCAATATTCACAGTAGAGGAATGCCCGTTTGAAGCGGCATAAACCATGGTTTTTTCTTTACGCCCCAGTTTTTTTTGAATAATGGCTTTTTTGCCTTTTTCAAGAGTAGGTTTAAAAATGAAAAATTCATCGGGATTTACCGTTCCCTGCACGATGTTTTCCCCAAGCCCCCAAACTCCGGCGAGATGTATCACATCTTTAAAACCCGATTCAGGTTCAATGGTAAAACCGACTCCCGAGCAGCCCCTGTCTGAACGAACCATCTTTTGCACTCCAACTGAAAGTGCCACTTCACTATGGGCGAAACCCTGATCTTCCCGGTATTTTATCGCCCGGTCTGTGTACAGGGAAGCAAAGCATTTTTGAACAGCCTCCAGTAATGCCTCATGGCCTGTAATATTAAGGAAAGACTCATGTTGTCCCGCAAAACTTGCCTGCGGAAGATCTTCGGCAGTGGCACTGCTGCGAACGGCCACCTGTATATCTTTTTGTTTCCCAAGGTCATCGTACGACTCAACAATGGCTTTTGAGAGGACTTCAGGAAGAGCAGCCTTCATAATAAGTTCTCTTGCTTTTTTTCCTGTTTCTGAAAGGTTTGAATATTTTTCATGATCCAGTTCCTTCATCAACTGGACTAACTTTTCCTGTAACGAATTTTCATTCAGAAATAACCAAAATGCTTCCGAAGTTGTTGCAAAACCGTTGGGGACCTGTACTCCTTCCGAAGAAAGCTCATTGTACATTTCCCCTAAAGAGGCATTTTTGCCACCCACCATCGGAACATCTTCTATAGATAACTCTGAGAATTTTTTAATGAGATCTTTCATTTTTCAATTTTTAAATTCTAATACAAAACGATCTGGTAGCCAATGTTCAGGAGAAAAACCCCTAAAAGGAATAACAGAAAATACACCATCTGTATGAGTTTCACATTGATCACTGCCAGTTTTCGGCTGGTGTGGGTAGGGAATATGAAAAGCCCAAGACCCGAGAAAAGGGCGAGCCAACCCAGCATGGTGATCAAAAAGCGCCAGTCCGGCTCCCAAATGTTATGGAAAAGGATATTTAAGAGGCCCATGACAATGGCAATAAAAGCAATGAGGATCTGGAATTTTTCATTTTTAAGATCGGCATTGATCTGTCTTATCCTGTCCGGATTGAAACTAAGTATGAAAAAGAAGATCAGCAGATACCAACCCCAGAACTTAGCTAAAAACAAAGAAATCTCCATTGCTTCGGGTTTTATCGTTTTCCCTTATAAATTTACTATGACCATGGCATTTATAATATGATATATGTCATTCGCAAAGGCCCGGTTATCGGTTAATTTTGATAAAAGGTTTTTTTATGTCTCGAATATTCCAATACATCCTGCTTGTGGTTTTGCTTATTTCCTGTGGCGGGAACGAGGAAAAGATCTATCCTGTGAAAACAGGAATAACCGAATCTGTTTACTCTTCGGTTACCATCCAGCCAGATAGCCTATACCAGGCTTATGCCCCGGTGAGCGGGTTACTGGAAAAAAACCTGGTGGAGGAAGGCGATCTTGTGGCTAAAGGAGATATGATCGCCCAGATCATTAATACCAGCCCCAAATTGAATACAGAAAATGCGCGGGCGGCTTTAGAGCTGGCAAGAAAAAATTACCGTGGGAGTTCGGGTATTCTCAGCAGTATTGAAGAAGAATTGAACGCGGCACGTTTGAAATATGCAGATGATTCCATTAATTACCTTCGGCAGAACAAACTATGGGAGTCGGGAATTGGCTCAAAAGCTACCTTTGAATCCAAAAAACTGGCCTATGAACTTTCCTCTAATTCCCTTGATCTGCTTCAGAAAAAGTATGAACGTACCGAAAATGAATTGAGGACACAATTGGAACAAGCCGAAAACAATTACCGGCTTTCCCTGGTGAACACCTCAGACTTTAACGTGACCAGCAAGATCAACGGTAAAGTTTACGCCCTTCACCGCAACCAGGGTGAAATAGTAACCGCTTCCCAGCCTTTGGCCTCTATAGGAAGGGAAGAGGATTTTGTGATAGAAATGCTGGTGGATGAGGTGGATATTGTGAAAATAAAGGTGGGGCAGCCGGTAGTACTTTCCCTGGATGCCTATGAGAATAAGATTTTCGAAGCCGAAGTGAGCAAGATCTTTCCCGAAAAAGATGAAAGAAACCAAACTTTCCTGGTGGAGGCTCTTTTCATTGATCCTCCTGAGGTTTTGTATCCGGGACTTTCGGGGGAAGCTAATATCATTACAGCCGGCAAAGACAGCACGCTGGTCATTCCCAGGTCCTTTTTGGTGGGGAAGGACCGCGTAAGAACAGAGGAAGGATTGGTGCAGGTCGTAACGGGCTTGCAGAGCCTTGATTCTGTAGAGATACTTGAAGGGCTTACAGCAGAGACTTTGATCTATAAACCACGCGAGTGATACAGAGAACCGTCATAATAAGCATCGCAAAAACACATTTGCTGAGCAAAATGAAGCAAACCATCATTGCTGCTCTTGGCGTTACCTTTGGCATTGGGTCATATATAACCCTGGTGAGTTTTATGACCGGATTAAATAAGATGCTGGACGATCTTATCCTGAACCAAACTCCTCACATTCATATTTTCAACGAGATACAACCTTCTAAGGAGCAGCCAGTTGACCTGTATGAAGCTTTAAGCGGGTCCTTAAATGTGGTGCGATCCATAAAACCAAAACAAACTCCAAAGAAGATACATAATGCCCGGCCACTTCTGGAAATTTTAGAGAAAGATCCTTCTGTAAGGGGAGCCTTGCCCCAAATAAAGACCCAGATCTTCTATATTGCCGGTCCCATAGATCTGGGAGGGAATCTTACAGGAGTGGAGATCCTACGGGAAGCTGAACTTTTTAACCTAAAAGATTATATCGTTGAAGGAAGTCCGCAAGATCTTCATAACACGGCGAATGGTATTATCCTGGGCTCAGGTGTGGCAGAAAAAATGTCGCTGGAAGTAGGGGAGAGAGTACAGGTCAACACGGTGAAGGGGGACCTTTTTCCATTAAAAGTGGTAGGGATTTACCAGAGCGGGATAACCGAGATCGACAACATTCAAAGTTTTACCACTCTCAAAACTGCTCAAAAGATACTTGGAGAGCCCGAAAATTATATCACCGATATTAACGTAAAGCTTCATGATATTGATGACGCTGTTCCCATGGCCAGGAAAATTGAAGAACAGTACGGCCTCAGGGCAGTAGATATTCAATCTGCCAACGCCCAGTTCGAGACGGGGAATACGGTTCGAAATATTATTACTTATGCCGTTTCTATCACCTTACTTATCGTGGCCGGGTTTGGGATCTACAATATTTTGAATATGCTCATCTATGAAAAGATGAATGATATTGCCATTTTAAAAGCCACAGGATTCACCGGTGGCGATGTTCAATTGGTTTTTATGAGCCAGGCCCTTATCATTGGAATCGTTGGAGGAGTTGCCGGACTTTTAGTCGGGTATGGACTTTCGGTTCTTATCAGCAATACCCCGTTTGAAACTGAAGCTTTACCCACCATAGAAACGTATCCTGTGAATTTTAATTTCTGGTATTATATCATCGGGATCAGTTTTGCTCTTGGAGCAACGTTCCTTGCCGGTTACCTGCCTTCCAGGAGAGCTCGAAAAATTGATCCCGTAATGATCATTAACAGGTTATAAAAAAAATGAAAAATATACTTGAAGCTAAAAACATCAATAAACATTTCAAAAAGCCGGTGCTTTTTCATGTGCTCAAGGATATAACTTTTTCGGTGAAGCAGGGGGAGTTTGCCTCAATTATGGGTAAATCTGGCTGCGGAAAATCCACGCTCCTTTATGTGTTGTCTACTATGGATACAGATTACGAAGGGGAACTGTTCCTAAACGGAAAACTGATCACAGGCCAGTCTGCCAACAACCTGGCGTACATCAGGAATAAACATATAGGGTTTGTTTTTCAGTTCCACTACCTCCTGGCAGAATTCACGGTACTGGAAAATGTGATGCTGCCCGCCCGAAAACTTGCCGAAAGATCTCCTGAAGAGATCGAACACAATGCCATGGAGAAACTCCGTATCCTGGGGATCGAGAAACTCGCCTTAAAAAAAGCATCCCGAATCTCGGGAGGTGAAAAACAACGGGTGGCCATAGCCCGCGCGCTAATTAATGACCCTTCTATAATAATGGGAGATGAACCCACAGGAAATCTCGACAGTTATAATTCAGAGAACGTTTTTAATATTTTTCGAAGTATTAGCGATGAACAGGGATTGTCTTTGCTAATCGTTACCCATGACCAGGATTTTGCAGAAAAGACAGACCGCATTATACAAATGGAAGACGGCCGCATCTTACCCTGATAATTGTCATTTTACAGGGATGAGCTAAAACCTATCTTTAATAAGTAATTCTGTCATCATGCCTTTTACCACCGAAGAGTTCCTGAACCTGTTCGAAGAGTATAATCTTTCGTTATGGCCACTCCACATGATCCTTTATACGTTAGGGATCTTCGCCATTCTTTTTATCATGATAAGAAAAAGGACAGAAGGGGTAGTGGTAAACATCATACTGGCCATTCTGTGGTTTTGGATGGGAGCAGTGTACCACCTGCTTTATTTTAGCACCATAAATTCCCTGGCTTTCCTTTTCGGGATCTTGTTCATTGCCCAGTCGGCGATCTTTATCTGGACCGGGGTTTTAGGCAAGCAACTTGCTTACAGGTGGCAACTGAATGCCAGAGGTATTACGGGGTTGTTATTCGTGATCTTTGCTTTTTTGATCTATCCGTTCCTATCAGCTTTTTTCGGCCATTCCTATCCCAGAACCCCTACCTTCGGCCTTCCCTGCCCAACCACGATCTTTACCTTTGGAATCCTCTTGTTTTCTGCCAGAAAGCTTTCCTGGTATATCTATGCAATCCCATTAATCTGGAGCCTGATAGGATTTTCGGCAGCGATTAATTTATCGATGAAAGAAGATTTCAGCCTTTTGATTGCCGGGATAGTTGGAACCTTGTTCTTCATCTTTTCGCGTTTCCCGGAAAAGGAAGTCAGGTCCTGACAGGTACGGGATCAAATTCAAGGGATGTTATTGTGAGAGAGAGCCAGTGAAAATCCCCTTCGGGCAGCTGCCAGGTCACTTTGCACCTTGAAGGCAAAGTGATTCCATTAAAATTTCTATGTTCCAGAATTTCGATCACCCACTTTTCCTTTTTGGAATTTCTGTCCGTTCCAAAGTATCGCAGGGCTTCGAAGGAAAGCAATTTACCTTCCGTAGAAAAATTAAAAATTCCCTCTACCTGAAGATTTTCCTGTTTCAGTATTGCTTTTGCTGAAGTATCGCCGAGCTGCTCCCATGTAAGATAGGTACGAAGTGCGGCCGAAGGAAACCAACAGATCTCTCCCAGGAACCGCTGAAGCGTACCGGAATTCACTTTTTCATCCCCTTTCGATCGAACCACTGTAATGAGAGAAAATAATTTTATGAGCATTTCTCCTTTTCCGTCTTTTAATTTGTCCCGGCCAGAAAGGAATAAAGGGGGGAAAGGCTTTACTTCGGTTTTCCATACGAAGGCGGGAGCTTCGGCATTAAAATATTGCACCGCAGTAAAGGGCATCCATTTCCCCTTTTTCGAGGTTTTCATTTCACCTCTTTGTTCCAACCGTACTGCTTTAGCAACCGGCAAATCCAAAGCGCCCGAAAACTTCAACCATTTCTGTACTATGTGCGGAAGGGAATCGGGCTTCTGAAGCTGAATAGTGGATGTAGGTGTAGATAAGATGGAAGAGGTTTCCTTCCATACCATATCCTCAAACCTATTTTGACCAGTGGCAGTAAGGGCCACGGCCAGGATAAGAAGATTAATAAGTGTACCAAATTTGGCATCCTCCCAGTTGAGCGAAACAAGGAATTGTGATAAAAGCACTCCAAAAATAGCTGCTGCAGGCCACCAGTCTTTCCTAAATAAGTAAAAAAGAAAAGCTGCTAAAAGAAGAGCAAAGGAAAACAGCCAAAAAATGCCTTCTGTCCGGGTAATATTTCTGGAAAGCTGCGGAATGCTCCCCGGCCAAAATGCTTTGGCAGCCCCCATTAAATGAATGAGGGAGTGAAATAACAGGATGATACCAAAAAAGACTTTCACTATAAATGAATTTAAAGTTTCCAGATTAAGTTTTTGCATCTTCCTCTTTGCTGTGGAGAATGAATAGCGGAACAGTGGTAGAGTAGAGGATATCGGCTAATTTTGAACCGAAAATTCGCTCGAGAAAAACCTCTTTTTTGACCGGTAACACGTTCATGTCAATGTCCATTGATTGCACGAAAGTGTTTATGGCTTCCCCGGCAGGCACACCGCTCACCTTGTGATAAGAAGGATTATAGATCTCGAAGTTGTGTTTGAGTTCCTCTTCCTCTTTTGCTTCGGCTGCAGCATCGGCATCGGGTTCGCTCAACTTCAGAATGTGCAGGGAGAAACAGTGGTTCCCCACCAACTTTAGCAAAGGCTGCAGGGAGGCTTGTTCAAAATCAATGGAGTAGTCCAAACTCAAAAGCAGGCGGCGAAGCGAATGGAACCTCGAATTTTCAGGAATGATCAGCAAAGGAGAATCCACTTTCCTGATAACCCTTAGGGTATGGCTTCCAAAGATCTTTTCCTGCGCATCTGAAACTCCATTGGTTCCCATCACGATGAGGTCTATATTTTCCACTTCCAAAAACTTATTGATGGAATCTGTGAAAACGTTATAATCTGTAAGGGCGTTATATTCATATTTTTCCCCGGCACAGTTCTTCTGCATTTTTGTGATTAACTTTTCCAGCTTAAGCTTATTTTCAGAAATGAGAATATCGTAAAGAGAGGCATCTGTGGAAGCCTGCATCAGGTCGCCGCTCGTGTAACTCGAAGCCTTGTAGATACTAAGAAGGTGAAATTTACAGGAGGTGCCTTTGAACAGGTTAAGAACGTACAAAATGGCGTTGGTGGAGCATTTCGAGAAATCTGTAGGCAAAAGGATATTTTTCATCACAGCTAGCTTTATGCCTATAAATTAAGGAATCGCTGAAACTGTAACAATGATAGACGTCAGTTTTCAAAAGCTCTTTTAGTAGTCAAACCGGCTAACTTCCCGTACTTCCCCGGAATCCATTTCGTCAAGAAATTCGTTTCCTACCCGTACTCTTACAAGTCGCAGTGTAGGGAAACCTACCGCTGCAGTCATTTTTTTCACCTGCCGGAATTTCCCTTCTGTAAGGATCACACTAATCCAGCTGGTGGGGCCATGTCTTTCATCCCTTATCTTTTTTGCCCGTTCTGGGAAATCTGGAGGAGTTGTCAGGATCCTGGCCTTGCAGGGATTGGTGAAATATTTTTCACCCTGGATCCCTATCTCCACTCCTTCGGTCATTTTTTTTAGAGCGACTTCGTCTATCAATCCGTCCACCTGCACAAAATATTCTTTTTCTACTTTGCGTCCGGTGATGTCTGCACTAACTTTCCCATCGGTGGTGAGTAACAGCAGGCCTTCAGAATCCTGGTCCAGCCGACCTATGGACATGGTTTCGGCAGGGAAATCAAACAGTTGCCCTAACAATTTTTTATTCTTCCGGGTTTTTTGATTGGTTATGAACTGGCTGAGAAATCCGTAAGGTTTGTATAACTTGAAATGACGATGCATTGGTAACTTTTGCCGCAAAAATACTAAAACCATAAGGATAGGATCATTCAATATTTCACCCCGGTTTTTGAAGAATAATAAATGTAATTCCTATAGATGTCGACTTTTTTCTCTAAAAAAATGCTAAAAAATGGTAAAATTCACCAAAAGTGGGTATTGCGTGGAGCTTCTTGATAGTATATTTTTACAACATGAAATCGGAATAAGATGTAATGTTTTACCGATGGAATAAAAAATCGGGGGTGTAGGGGCCCCGATTTTTTTTTATATCAAATCGAAAGCGTGGGCGTATTCGGTGAATTCGTAAGAGGTTTGAATTCCCAGTTTCCTTTTAATGATTTTTCGATGGGTGTTAACGGTATCGACAGTAATGTTCAACATCTCTGAAATTTCCGCGGAACTGTGTCCAAGGGCCACCAGTCGAAGAACTTCTTTTGCCCTGTCTCCCAGGCTATGAAACTTTTCCAGGTTATTCTTAAAAAAAGTACTTTCGGCCAATAGCCGCTCTGCCTTATTAGGTATGTGTTTCATTTGATCTACCGGAAAAACCACTGTTATGGTGTGGGTAGGATTTCCTTCTTTGTCCTGTTGAAAGATACGTATAGAGCCAATGTGCCAAACCCATTCCTCACGATCCTTAAATTTTACCTGTTGAAAAAAAGTAAAGGTTTCATTGGGATCTCTTTCCTTCAGTAGCTTCTCCAGCTTGATCATGAAACCTTCCATATCTTCATTATTGAAAAAGCGTTCATGATATTTACTGCCCATTTGTGAGAGTTCGTTCATGCTCACTCCCAGCTGGTCCAGCCCTTTGGAGCTCATGAAGACTGTTTTGAAATCGGAAAAGTCAACGATCTCATGGATCACTACCACCCCAGGTAATTGGTCGGCGCAGGGCGCCAGTTTTTGGATCTTTTCTTCTGCTGTACTCAAATCGTAATGTTTTAAGTTGGACAAATTCAGCCTGTAACATTATTGAGGTTAAGTTTTAAAATAGCTTGGGGCACTTTATAGGTATATAGAAAAGCAATTTTGTTACAGTGGTCAGATCAGATCAAAAGAACGGGCGTATTTTGTGAACTGATAACTTGAGGAAATCCCAAGTTTTTCTTTTACTATCCTTCTGTGTGAATTCACAGTATCAGTAGAAACATTCAGTTCTTCGGCGATCTCGGCAGAAGTCTTCCCCATGGCAACCAGCCTTAATACTTCTTTTCCACGCCTGCCGAGGCTCAGGAATTTTTTCCGGTTCTTTTTGAGGAAAAGACTTTCATCGAGCATTTTTTCAGCTTTCTGAGGAATGTGCTCGAGATCTCCCAGTGGAAAAGCAATTAAGATCGTGTGAGTAGGATTGCCTTCAGGATCTTTATGAAAGATCTTTATGGAAGAAACATACCACACATAATCCTGGTCTTCCCTAAGCTGAACCTGGTGAAAAAAGTTATAAGTCTCATCCTCTTTTTTCTCCTTCATCGCTTTGCGGAGAAAGGCTAGGTAGTCTTCCATGAAATCCTCGTTCAGAAATTTCTTTTGGTAATCTTCGCCAATCGCTTTAAGCTCTTCCAAAGTAAGCCCCAGAAGATCCAGACCGTTAGAGGTCATATAGAGGGGAGCGAACCCTTCAATTTTATGGACTACCATTACCCCCGGCATGCTCTCTGCTACCGGTGCGAATTGGTTGATTTTTTCTTCGATCGTCATAGAAACGGCAAATAAAGCAAATTCATTACTGAAATTGGCAGGTATACCCGGAAATTGGTTATCTGTACAGATAGATCAGGGAAGAAAAGTGACAAAAAATACTGTGGTTACTCCAGGAGTTTTATTAATTCTTTGGCTGCTTTTTCTGCTGAAGCAGGATTTTGACCAGTTATCAATTTACCTGAAACCTTTACTTTTGAAGTAAAAGGAATGGTAGCCGAAGAATATTTCGCCCCCAGGGTTTTAAGCCTGTCCTCAAGGCTAAAAGGTATATTATCACGCAATCCAACTATTTTTTCCTCGGCATTTGAAAATGCCGTAACCTCTTTGTCGATCAGGAGTTCGGGTTCCTCTATGGCGGCTGTGATCAATGCAGCAGGACCGTGACAAATGGCAGCGATAGGTTTTTGTTGGCGGTAAAAATCCACCACCAAATGAGCGGTGATCTCATCTGTGGCCAGGTCCCCCATAGGTCCGTGTCCCCCGGGGAAGAATACAGCGTCAAAATCATCTGCGCTCAGCTCCTCCAGCTTATGAGTGAATTCAAAATCTTTTTGAGCCTTTTCGTCTTTTTGAAACCTGCGGTTGGAGGAGGTGATGTTTTCTGTAAGCTGACTTCGAGGATCTACAGGAGGTTTTCCTCCTTTAGGACTAGCCAGTGTTACTTCAAATCCTTTGTCAATAAATTCATAATAAGGGTCTGTAAATTCTCCCAGCCAAACTCCTGTTTTTGAATCGGTGTTCACCAGATCGCTATGGGAGGTAAGTACCATCAAGATCTTTTTCATCACGCTGTTTTTGGTTAGTACTTGAATTTAAGGCATTTAATTGAAAACAGAAAAACGTCCTCTCATTTTATTATTTTATTAATAAAAAGACGGTCCCTAAATTTACCCTGTTACCTCAAGAGTGCTGTAACCCTGCCCGTTTCTTTTTAACCTTACCTGGGTGGCAATGCGTTCTTTTAGTGAATCCACATGGCTAATTATCCCAATGGTTTTTGAGGATTCTGCCTGTAACTTCTCAAGCGTGGTGAGAGTTTGATCGAGGGTTTCAGGGTCAAGGGTACCAAAACCTTCATCTATGAAAAGGCTGTTTATCTCAACATTTTTAGATGCAAGGTCAGAGAGGGCAAGGGCCATGGAAAGACTCAGGATAAAGGTCTCCCCTCCCGATAATGTCTTTACAGATCTTCGTTGCCCGCCCATATGCTCATCAATGGCAACCAGGCTGTCATCTTCATCTTCCACAGGTTTATCGATCCTGTACCGGTCGCTAAGATCTTTTAGGCGAACATTGGCCAGGCGTAGTAATTGAGATAAGCTGAGGTCCTGCGCAAAATCGTTGAATTTTTTTCCCGTTGAATCACCGATCAGCTGGTTCAATAATTCCCATCGCCTTATCTTTCGTTTCTTTTCCACCAGCCCTTCTTCAATATTTTTAATTTGTTGAAGAATATCTTTATGATTGCTCAGTTTTCTCCTTAGTTCTTCACAGTCTTTGTTCAGGTTCTGCAGTTCCCCCTGCTTTTTTTTCAGCTCTTCCCCAAGATCTTCTGAATTTTCTTCAACATCTTTATCCTGAAGCTTTTTAAGTTCCGCTTCCAGGGTTTTAATGGCGGCTTCGGCTTTGGTGGTTTCGTTGCAGAGCGCTTCTTTCTTCTTCCTCAATTCGGCAGCTTTTTCTTCCGGAAGCAGTCTTTCCAGGGCTTCAGAAATTTCCGCGCAACCTTCTTTTTTCACCTTTGGAAAAAGGGTTTTTTCAAGCTGTTCAAGTTGTTCATTTTTCGAATGCAGCTTCTCGTCAAGTTCTTTTGCAGCTCTTGCTAAAGTAGATTTTTGATGCTGCAGCGCGTTCCACCTTTTTTGCAACTCAGAACAATCTTTATGAATGTCTTCCCCTGTATAGACTTCCTCAAGCTGTGCCTTCAGTTCAAGGCCCTCACCCAAAACAGTTTGCAGATTTTTGATCAATGGGATGCCGGTCGAGATCGCCGTAAGCTTCCTGTTTTCCTGTTCATAATTTTCCAGGGCATGGATCTGCCGGTCTATTCCCGAACAACGTGCGGTCCAGTCATAATCTTCTTCGTATACCCCAAATTCCGTTTCAAAATCCCTTTTTTGAGCCTGTAGCTTGTTTGCTGTTTCCTGGTCTGAGTGCTGCAACTGCTCCAATCGTTTTTGATAATGGGCCAGGCTGGTTTCACTTCCGGTGATCTGCCGCTGTTTCTCGGTTAATTCTCTGGCCGTGGTTTTGATCTCCTCCTGCAACCCGTCTTCCTGTGCGGGCAGGTCTTTGGCATAAGGATGTTCCAAAGCTCCACAAAGAGGACACGGCTGTCCGTCCTGCAACTGATGCCGGTGCTCTTCCAGGGATCTTCTTAGGTTTTCGTTCTCTTTTTTGAGCTGTAGCTTTTCCAGTCGCTCCTTCAGGGTTTCTGCTCCTGACTTTTCCAGAATTATTTTCTTCGGAAGTTCCTCCAGCTGCGGCGCAATGTTCTCCTTCTCATCTTTCAGTTTTTTCAATTCTGCGGAAAGATTCCGAAGCACCACCGACTGTTGTTCAGCTTTTCTGGCTTTTTCCAGCGCCTTGCGCAGTCTTTGCTTTTCGGAAAGAGGATCTTGCAGGTTTATGTTCGATAGCACGGTCTTCAGCTCATTGAGCCGGGACTTCGAAAAGGCCAGCATTTCCTGAAGTTTTTCTTCGGCCGATTCGAGATTTCCGTTTAGCTGAAACGGCACTTCCCGTACCTCGGTCTCGAACTCCTTTTTTATGGCAACATAATCTTTGCCTTTATCCTCCCGTTGTTGCTGAAGTTTTCTCACCCTCGCCGAAAATTCCTGCAACCGTTCTTCCACGGTTTCGGCATCCGTTTCGTTTTGAATGAAATGTGTGACCTCTTCAAGACATTCATTGGTCTCCCTGAGGTTGCTCTCCGTATTTTTATAATTTTCGGCCAGGGTGGACCTTAGTTCCTCGCAATTTGCCTTCAGCTGCTTCCAGGAGTGTAGTTCCTC
>CAZNFK010000006.1:0-12821 GCA_964572365.1 uncultured Flavobacteriaceae bacterium
CAGATGGCGGCGCGGGAACTGCGCTATCACTGGTTTGAAGAATTGCGGGAAACCTTAAGCTTTGACTACATTTTTACAGCCCACCATGCCAATGACAACCTGGAAACGGTTTTAATCAACCTGGTGCGGGGAACCGGCCTGGAGGGGCTTACGGGAATTCCTGAAAAGAATGGGGCTATCCTGAGGCCACTGCTGCCTTTTTCGCGGGCCGAGATCGAGGAATATGCGCATAATTCCCATTTAAAATGGAGGGAAGACAGCAGCAATGCTACGGTGAAGTATATGAGGAACAAGATAAGGCAGGAGATCGTTCCAAAATTGATGGAACTAAATCCACAACTGCTCGAGAGCTTTGACAACACCCGCAAACATTTGCACCAAAGTTCGGTATTGATAGAAGACTATATTTCTGCACTCTTTCCGCGGATAGCCAAACAGGAAGATTTTGGCTACAGCTTTAAAATTAAAATGTTGAAGACCATTCCGCATTTACGGGCGGTATTATATGAACTATTCAGATCTTTTGGGTTTACCGAATGGAACGATGTATACGACCTTCTTGAGGCGCAACCGGGAAAGATCGTATACTCCAAAACGCACCGGCTTATAAAGGATCGGGAAAACCTTCTTCTTACCACCCTCCCGGCTTTTAATGAGCGCAAATATGAGATACTCGCAGAAGAAGAGGTGGTGATGCTGCCAATGGGGACTTTCCAGTTCGAGGAAGTCAGTGAAATGACTGAAGGTGGGAGTGATACGATCTTTTTGGATCAAAATAAACTTGTGTTCCCTCTCATAGTAAGAAAATGGGAGGAAGGCGACCAGTTTTATCCATTTGGCATGAAAGGAAAGAAGAAAGTGAGTAAGTTTTTTAAAGATGAGAAGTTATCTTTGCCCGAGAAAGAAAATTGCTGGTTACTGTGCTCGGGCGAGGAGATCGTCTGGGTAATTGGTTACCGGGCAGACGCGAGGTTTGGAGTGGACGAAAAAACTTCAGCCATTTTACGATTAACTTTTACACCATGAGAATTTTACTTTTAGGCTTTCTTTTTTTTACGGCTCTAACTGCCAATGCCCAGATATTTGATCAGCAAGATTCAGAGATCCTGAATCCGGTAAGCTGGACTGCGGAAGTTGAGCAAAAGAATGACTCCATTTACGATTTGATCTTTAAGGCGGAATTGGAACCGGGCTGGCACCTGTATTCACAGGAAGAAGTGGAAGCGGGAGGTCCTTTACCTACTGAGTTCAGTTTCAATACTGAAGAAGGTAAGTACGAGCTAGTGGGGGAAACCGTGGAACCTGATGGAGTGGCTTTGTTTGATCCCGTTTTTGAAATGGACATCAAATACTTTGAAGATGAGGTTACTTTTGTGCAAACGGTTAAGACGATCAATGGCTCCTATCCCACTATTGAAGCCGAAGTGTTTTTCATGGTCTGTGATGAAGAACAGTGCCTGGCACCAGAAACGGTACCGTTCACTTTATCTTTAGCTGCCGGAAAAGCCGTTGAAACCACATCGAATATCGAAGTTTCTGAAGAAGACCGGGCCAAAACAGCCGCGCTGAACATTGATGTGAAAGGCGCCGCCGGGGTGCAGCTTGAGGAAGAGGAAACCACCGGTTACCTGTCTTTGTTTTTCCTTGGATTTGTTGGAGGCTTAATAGCTTTGCTTACGCCGTGCGTATTCCCAATGATCCCTTTGACGGTTTCTTTCTTCACTAAAGGAGCAAGAACCAAGAAGAGAGGTCTCGTAAATGCTATTATGTACGGGGTTTTTATTTTCCTTATATACTTGTTGTTAAGTCTGCCGTTTCACCTTTTAGACTCGGTAAATCCCGAAATACTGAACAACATTTCCACGAACGTCACCCTTAATATCATTTTCTTTATCATTTTCATCTTTTTTGCTTTTTCGTTCTTCGGGTATTACGAGATCACTTTACCAAGCTCCTGGAGCAACAAAATGGATGATAAGGCTTCCAGTTTCGGAGGTGTGGTCGGGGTTTTCTTTATGGCACTAACTTTGGCTATAGTGTCCTTTTCATGTACGGGGCCTATTTTAGGATCACTTCTTGGAAGCTCCCTTACAAGTGATGGAGGCGCCATGCAGCTTTCTTTTGGAATGGGAGGCTTCGGGCTTGCCCTGGCTTTACCCTTTGCCTTATTCGCCCTTTTTCCCAATTGGCTCAATTCCCTTCCGAAGAGCGGGGGATGGTTAAATTCGGTTAAAGTGGTGCTGGGGTTCATTGAACTGGCACTGGCATTCAAGTTCCTTTCCAATGCCGATCTCGTGCAACACTGGGGGATCCTGAAAAGGGAAATTTTCATCGGTATCTGGGTTATAGTAGGAATTGGCCTCCTGCTTTATTTATTCGGAATTATACGTTTTCCACATGACGGGCCCAAGACCAAATTGAGCAAAGGCCGGTTGCTGCTTGGATTCATTACCCTGGCTTTTGTGGCTTACCTTATTCCCGGACTCTCTAACACGCCTTACGCAAACCTTAAGCTGTTGAGCGGATTCCCGCCTCCTTTGTTCTACAGCATCTATGAAAAAGAAACCGAAGGTCCCCTCGGACTTAAGGCGTATAAGGATTTTGAAGAAGGTCTTGCCGCGGCAAAGGCCCAAAACAAACCTATTCTGCTTGATTTTACCGGCTGGGCTTGTGTGAACTGCCGTAAAATGGAGGAGCAGGTATGGAGCGAACCTGCAGTTTTTGACGTGATGCGCGATGAATTTATTCTCATCTCCCTGTACGTAGATGACCGACAAGAATTGCCTGAAGATCAAAAATTCAATTATGTGAGGCCTAATGGCAGCATCAAGGAAATTCGTACGGTAGGAGATAAGTGGGCCACCTTTCAGACCCTCAACTTCAGGAACAATTCGCAACCGTTCTACGTGTTGATGGATACAGAAATGAATCTGCTTAAAAAACCTGTGGGATATACCCCAAATTCCGAAGAATATCTGGATTGGCTCTCAGAAGGTGTAAAACAATTCAACCGGTAGCGGCAGCATTTCTTCTGAATTTTTATCTTTAGGGACTTTTAAAAAACCCTAAAGAATGAAATTACTTCAGAAACCCGTTCTCCTGTTGCTTTGCTTTTTAATTGCTTCTCCTGTCTTTGCCCAGGAACTGGAAGAATATGATGTCGCCGACCATTACACTAAACGGGAGGTGGAGGTCACCATGCGCGATGGCATAAAGCTGCATACCACTATTTACTCCCCAAAAGACACTTCAAAAGAGTATCCCATTCTCATGTCCAGAACTCCTTATAGTTCGAGGCCGTATGGTGAGAATCAATTTCGCTCCAAAATAGGTCCAAACGAGTACCTTATGAAACAGGGGAATATATTCGTGTACCAGGATGTGCGGGGCCGCTGGATGAGTGAAGGAGTTTATGATAATATGCGGCCTTACATTCCGCAGAAGAAGGGAAAAGAGATCGATGAGGCCAGCGACACCTATGATACAGTGGAATGGCTGGTGAAAAATGTAAAAAACAACAACGGTAAAGTGGGGGTTTGGGGAATTTCATATCCGGGATTCTATTCCACTTATTCCTTACTGGATGCGCATCCGGCTGTAAAAGCCGTCTCTCCCCAGGCTTCAATAGGGGATTTCTTCTTTGACGATTTTCACCACAATGGGGCTTACTTGTTGAGTTACTGGAGGGCTACAGCGGTTTTTGGATATGAAAAAACCACTCCATCTGATACTGCCTGGTACTCCTTTCCGGAGTTGAAAACAAAGGATCAATATCAGTTCTTCCTGGATGCAGGACCAATCAGCAACCTGGATAAATATTACAAGGAAGACAACGTTTTTTGGCAGCAGTTAAAAGAGCACCCAAATTATGATGAATTCTGGCAAAAACGCGGAATTGTGCAGCACCTGGATGATATCAAACCTGCAGTAATGGTGGTTGGCGGCCTTTTTGACGCCGAAGATCTTTATGGACCTTTTAATATTTACGAGACCATAGAGGAAACCGGCGACAATTATAACATCCTGGTGATGGGACCCTGGAGCCATGGTGACTGGGCGCGCACTAAAGAAAGGCAGGTGATCGGGAACGTTTATTTTGGAGATAACATCTCCCGCAATTATCAAAAAGAGGTGGAAACGTTGTTCTTTAACCATTTTCTGAAAGGTAAGGGAGACGAAACTCCGGCGCTTCCTGAAGCCTATATGTTCGACACGGGACTGAAAGAATGGAAAGAATATACGGCCTGGCCTCCAAAAGAAGCAAAGAAGAAGTCTATGTTCCTGGGAGATGACCAGGAGTTGACGATGAATGCTTCGAAAGGTGCAGAGGAATTCATCAGCGACCCAAAGAAACCGGTTCCATATTCCGAAGACATTAAAATGGTTTTTACACCTCGGAAATATATGACCGATGATCAACGGTTCGCAGCCCGCAGGCCCGATGTGATGGTATATGAGACCAAAGTGCTGGAGGAAGATCTTACTTTGGCCGGAGAAGTACTGGCCAAACTAAATGTAGCCACTACAGGTACAGCAGCAGACTGGGTCGTGAAGGTGATTGATGTGTATCCTCCCGATGCCGAGGATTTTCCCGAAACTCAGGACCACCTTAAAATGAGCAACTATCATATGATGGTGAGAAGTGAAGTGATGCGTGGCAGGTTTAGGAACAGCTTTGAGAGGCCTGAGCCTTTTGAACCTAATCAAAAGACAGCGGTAAACTTTCAATTACAGGACGTGCACCATACCTTCAAAAAAGGTCACAAACTACAGATCCAGGTTCAAAGCACCTGGTTTCCGTTCATTGATCTAAATCCGCAGACTTATGTCGACAACATTTTTAAAGCGGAAGAAGATGACTTTCAAAAACAGACCCATAAGGTGTTTCATGATTCTGAAATAATCTTTACTGTTTTGGAATAGCTTTTCAAAAAACCTTTTTAAAAACACGCTTTTGAGGACAGGTTCTTCTTATGAGAAAAATTCCTTCAGAAGCGTGTTTTTTCTTATTTTGGGAAATCATTTTTGACAATTGAACTTAACCTGAGATACTATGAACTTACGGAACCCTATATTATTTATTGCGTTAATGATCTTTACAAGCCTGGCAGGTTGTAAAAAAGATAAAGACCGGCAAATTTCCGCAGCAGATTCGCAGCAAGAATCGGTAAGGTTGAATGCATTTTTTGAGAAGGAATTTCAAAAAGACCTTATTGAATCGCCTATGTTGCAGACGCAGTTGGGCATCAAAAAAGACTATGGTGCATGGGACGATTTTTCACACCTGAAGTATGCCGAAGATCTCAAAAAAGCGAAAAAGAGGCTGGTCTTCCTCAAAGATTCCATTAATGAAGAGGCCCTTGATGAAGATGCGGCTTTGAGCTATCGGCTTTACAGGCAACGGCTGGAAAACGAAATTGAAGATTACCGTTTCAGGTTTTACGATTATCCCGTGAACCAGATGCATGGAATTCATGCCGAACTTCCGGCATTTTTGATCAACATGCATAAGATAGACTCGGTGAGTGATGCCAAAGCTTACATTTCCAGGCTTCAAAAATTTCCGAAGGTAATGAGAGACGTGCAAAAAGGGCTGGAACTGCGGGAAATGAACCAGATCATGCCACCAAGCTTTGTTTTTGCGCACACCATTGAATCTTCAAAAAACCTGATCTCGGGCAAACCTTTCGAAAAATCATCAGAACCGAGTACCCTTCTTGCCGACTTCAAGCAGAAGGTTGAAAAACTCGAGATTTCTTCAGAAAAGAAAACCCAACTCATTTTGGAAGCCCAGCAGGCATTGACAGATTCAGTAAAACCGGCTTATGAAGGCCTAATTGCCACGTTGGAAGATCAATTCCAAAGAGCCAATCAGCAACACGGAGTTTGGAAATTTCCGAAGGGAAAAGAATTCTACAATACAGCCTTAAAAAGAATGACCACTACAGATCTTACTGCCGAAGAGATCCATAAGATAGGATTGCAGGAAGTAGCAAGGATTCATAAAGAAATGGAAGAGATCAAAGAGGAGGTAGGTTTTGAGGGAAGTCTGCAGGATTTCTTTAAGTTCATGAGAGAAGATGAACAGTTCTACTATCCCAATACTCCCGAAGGCAAAGAAAAATATTTGACAGAGGCGAAATCCATCATTAATACTATGAAAGGAAGGCTGGACGATCTCTTTTTGACCAAACCTGAAGCCGATATTGTAGTGAAAGCGGTGGAATCTTTCCGGGAAAAGAGTGCCGGGAAAGCCTTTTATCAACAACCCGCCATTGACGGCTCCCGCCCGGGAACCTATTATGCCAATCTTTATGACATGAAAGCCATGCCTACCTACCAAATGGAAGCCCTGGCTTACCATGAAGGGATACCGGGCCATCACATGCAGATAGCCATCGCCCAGGAACTGGACAGTTTACCCATGTTCCGAAAGCTGGGAATATACACCGCTTACGTTGAAGGCTGGGGCTTGTACAGCGAAAAAATTCCGAAGGAGATCGGGTTCTATGAAGATCCGTATTCAGATTTTGGGCGTCTTGCCATGGAGCTTTGGAGGTCTATACGGTTAGTTGTGGACACAGGAATTCACGATAAAAAATGGACCCGGGAAGAAGCTATCGATTATTACAAGACCAACTCGCCAAACGCCGAAAGTGACGCGATCAAAATGGTAGAACGGCATATAGTGATGCCGGGACAGGCAACTGCTTATAAAATAGGAATGAACAAGATCCTCGAACTTAGGGAAAAAGCCAAAAAAGAACTGGGAGAAGATTTTGACATCAGGGAATTCCATGATGTGGTACTTACCCACGGTTCGCTGCCTCTTAATGTGCTGGAGGATTTTGTGAATGAATGGATCGCCGACAAACAGGCTTAAATACTGAAAATTTAGAGTTTGAAAGAATAAGAAGTAGTAGCGTTGGTGAACAGAAGTGGCACAGAATTGAAAATAGGAATATAATATCTCAGTGATGAAAATGTCTGTATTCTCCTGCAGGTGATTTTGAAGGCACAGTCCCATTTAAAAGGGCAACTTTTAAATAACTGAAAAGACACTTAAAATAGGTGTTGTTATCAGGTGTATAGAACAAAGTCGGCATCTCATTAAAATTTCTTCACACTTCAATTTGTTAAACTTTTCTAAAAGGCTTCCATACCGTAATTGTTCTATGGTTTTTTCATTCAAAAGAGAAATTGTGATTTATAATTTGGACTTCTATTAACCCTTAAACATTTAAGTTATGAAGTACTTTCAACTATTTCTTACTGCTTTATGCATTTCTTTGTTTATTTCCTGTGACAAAGATGAAGTTACCGAAGAGCAGGAACTTTCTGTAGATCAGCAGGAGGAAATTTCCCAGGAAACCCTGGAATTAATCTCCTCTGCCCATTTCAATACAAAGGATGTAGAGGTCATTGATATGCTCTTGCCTGATGGGTCAACCGAAAAAACTCTTTTATTAGAAGGTGATATTCTAATGAGCTTGGATCAGTTGAAGAACATGAGCCCGGAGAAAACAACTACTAAACAGTACAGAACTTATAACCTTGTAAGTAGTCCACGTACTATTAATGTGATTGGTTACACCGGTGGTGCAGGTCAGGGATTAACATCTAAGCAGAGATCGGCTCTTCAACGGGCAGTGAATAACTTTAATTCACTGAACATTGGATTGAATTTCACGCTTACATTCGGAACCAATTACTCACCATACGACATCGTGGTTTATCAAAATCCGAATGGTCAGGCCGGTGGAGTAGCAGGATTCCCCGAATATGGTGATCCATACAAATGGGTGCAAATCTTCTCGGGAATGGAAAATTACAGTACTGCGACTAATGAGCATGTTTTGACGCATGAAATCGGTCACACGGTAGGATTGAGGCATACAGATTGGTTTAGCCGCCAAAGCTGTGGACAAAGCGGAGAAAGTGCAGGCTCAGACGGTGCCGTTCACATTCCGGGTACACCTACAGGGTATGATTCAACTTCCCTAATGTTGGCATGCTTTAGTGCTTATGAAGATGGGAACTTTGGCTACTACGATGAAGTAGCCTTGGAATACCTGTATTAATGGTGATTAGCCCTACATGATTGAAAAAGATGCTTTTAGGAGCATCTTTTTTTTTTGTCTCTTTTTTTGTTCTTTACTTAAAATTCTAGAGGCAGGTATTTCCCTCCTTCTTTCCTGTATAATAAAACACAAAATCCTTTATATTGTATAATAATGAATTCCAGTTTGTTAAACTTTAGCATAGAAGATTAAACCGTAAATGTTGTACGGTTTAATGTTTAAAATTTGGATGAGTTTTGATTAGGTTTGGGAATATATTAACCCTTAAACTTAAATTATGTTTAAAAACTCCTACAAAATGTTGGCAGTACTAATGACTGTCACATTGATGATTTCTTGTTCTAAAGATGAGGCTGTACAAGAACCTCAAAATGCCTTAACCAACCTTGATGAGCCTATTGCGGGGCAATACATTGTTGTGTACAATGATCAGTCAAGGCAAAAAGGAAAGTCTAGCCTAAACAAAAGGGCTGTACAGGAAAAGACACAGAATGTCCTGACAGAAATGGGAATTGAAGATGCTCAAATCGTAAATGTTTATGGTAATGCCATAAATGGAGCTACTTTACGATTAACTGAGGCACAAGCCAATGCTTTGAGAAGGAATAAGGACATTGCTTATGTTGAGCAGGATAGGGTAATAACTCTGGCTCCACCAGGTGGAAACGGTGAGGTAACTGCTAGTGCTGCACAGCAAACTCCTTATGGTATCACACGAGTTAACGGCGTTAGTTCTTACACTGGTACGGGTGTAGCCTGGGTTATTGATACCGGAATTGACCTGGATCATGAGGATCTTAACGTTGATGCTTCGAGAGGATTTAACGCCTTCACCAGAGGAAGAGATAGTAAAACTCTTGATGATGGGAATGGTCATGGTTCACACGTGGCAGGTACCATTGCTGCACTAAATAATAGTGTAGGAGTAATAGGTGTGGCTCCGGGAGCCACGGTAATTCCTGTTAAGGTTCTGGACAGCAGGGGGAGTGGTTCTTACTCTGGAGTTATCGCCGGAGTTGAGCACGTAGCTGCAAATGGTAACAGTGGAGATGTTGCGAATATGAGCCTTGGTGGGCCTGTTTCACAAGCTCTAGATGATGCTGTTCTTGCTGCTTCGCAAAATGGGATAAAGTTTGCTTTAGCTGCGGGTAATGACAGCGATGATGCCAACAACCATTCTCCTGCGAGAGCAAATGGTGCCAATATCTACACCATTTCTGCATTAGATAGTAATGATGTGTTTGCTTATTTCTCTAATTATGGAAATCCACCGGTTGATTACTGTGCACCAGGTGTAAGTATTACATCCACCTGGATGAATGGTGGTTACAATACCATTAGCGGTACTTCTATGGCTTCTCCTCATGCAGCCGGAGTTTTGCTTCTAGGTAATGCTTCAACAGATGGATATGTAAGTGGAGATCTTGACAGTAATCCAGATCCTATTATTGTTCACTAGGAGCCTGGACTCAAAGTCAGAAAAAAAGCACCGCCTAGCGGTGCTTTTGTTCCTTTACAAAGAGTTGAGAAGGGAACTTTAATGATTTTGGCTCCTAAACTAGGTAACCGATCATGAATTTTGAACCATTTAATCTTGTAAAACTTTATAAACCATTATTATGAAAATCTTAACGAAACTTTTATTTTGCACCTTTGTTATTGTTCTTTCTTCCTGTGAACCCGAGGAACTATCCTCAGAGCCGGCCATTAACAGTGAAGAAATAAAACCAGGAGATGTCTTTGGTGATACAGGAGGTAATGAAGAAGATGTTATTGATGACAAGAAAGATTAAAGTAATTGATAAAATTGGTACGGGGATAAAAGTGGATTTTATCCCCTATTTTTTTTTATTTCTTTTTTGGATCTTGATGTTAAGTTGTTCCGGTAATTCATCAAGTGAAAAGGAATTGACTAAATCCTTTGATAAAAACCATTACCTAAAACATTCTAATAAAGATTCCATTCGAGAAGTCATATCCGAATTACCGGATTCTCCTGCAAAGAATAACCTCCTGTTTGATATTTCTTATCACTTTTATTCAGACAGGAATATTGTCGATTTCCGTTACTGGAATAAAAAAGCTTTTGAGCTTTCGAGGTCACTTCGTGATACTACAAGAATTGCTGAAGCCCATTGGGATTTAGGTAATTTTTTTTATCGAGGAGAAGTAATTGATAGTGCCTTTTATCATTATCGAAAAGCAGCTCAATACTACAATACTAAAGGGGATGAATTTTTATATGCTCGGATGCTCCTCAACATCGGAATACTCCAGAAAAACATTAAGGACTATTCCAATAGCGAGTCTAATACTCTAACGGCCCTCAAAATTGTTCTACCACTTGAAGAACACAGGCAAATTTACATTGGTTATAATAATTTAGGCATATTGTATAATCAGCTTTCAGAATACGAAAATGCAATTATATACCACAACAAGGCTTTTTTGAGTGCAAAAAAATTAGCCGATGGGTATTTAGAGGCCGCTTCCTTAAATAACATAGGTGTGGTTTATGAAAAAATGGGTTTATATAAAAAGGCTATAGACTATTATGAACAGGCTTTAAAAATTCCAGATGTTGCCACAGAACATGCACGTCTCTATGCGATGCTCAAGGATAACGTGGCCTATTCCAAATTTAAGCTTGGTAAGGACAGTGGCGTGCTTAAAGAAATGCTGGAGGCTTTGCGCTTGCGGGAACAGGCAGGACATGAAGCTGGGATTGCTATAAATAAGCTTCATTTGGGAGAGTATTTTCTCGTTCAAGGGGATACGTTGAGAGGAAACGATTATTTTCTTCAGGCAAAGGAGCTGGCAGAGGAAATGCATTTGCACAGGGATATTCTGGAATCGCTTTTATTCTTATCGAGAAGTGATAAGCAGAAATCAAACGAATATTTAAAAAAATATATTTCTTTACATGATAGTTTAGAACAAAAGGAAAGGAGTGTTCGGAGCAAATTTGCGAGAATTGAATTGGAAACTGAGCAATTCATAGCTGAAAATGAACAACTCACGGAACAACGAAAATGGATATTAGGGGGAGCAGGAAGTCTTTTTACAATGCTTGTTATGTTTTTCGTGATATGGAGGCAAAAAGCCAATAATAAAAAATTATCCCTGGAAAGAGAACAACAACAAGCAAACGAAGAAATTTATAACCTGCTGTTAGAGCAGGAAAAGAAAATAGAACTGGGAAAGCAAAAAGAGAAGGACAGAATCTCCAGAGAACTTCATGATGGAGTATTGGGAGAAATGTACGGTGTAAGATTTAATTTAATCAACTTGAATTCTCGCTCTGATGTACCTGCTTTAAAAACCAAAGAAAATCTTTTAAATCGATTGCAAAAAGTGGAGGAGGATATACGGCTGATATCAAGGGACCTTCAAAACAATGAGAAGCTAGAGGAAGTCGGGTTTCTGAATTTGATAACTCAGTTGTGTCATGAGTTTTCCGAGATTGCGGATGTAAAGGTCAGGGTGATTTCAGATGATCAAATAAATTGGAGCGCTGTAAGCAACCGGGTAAAAATGAATCTTTATCGGATAACCCAGGAAGCTTTCCATAACATGGAGAAATATGCTGCTGCGGAGAAAGCAGAAGTTTCTTTTAAGATATGCCGGAGACAATTAGTTGTGGAAATAAGAGACAATGGGAGAGGTTTTGATGTCCATAAATCTTCACCGGGGATCGGGTTAAAGAATATGGAATTCAGGGTTCGGGAACTGTCAGGAGATTTTAGGATTCATTCAGGAGAAGAGGGGACGGAAATACTAATAAAAATTCCAATCGATGAATAATGTAGTCAAAATACTTATGATCGATGATCATTCTTTGATCTTAGAAGGGTACAAAAGTAAACTTCAGGAATCTTTCACAGATGATGAGCTAAATTTTATAATAGATACGGCTCAAAATTGTGAGGAAGCATATGAAAAAATTGAGAAGTCCCTTTCATCCTCAAAGTACGATATTGTCTTTTTAGATATCAACCTCCCTCCCTCCAAGGATAAAAAAATTCTCTCTGGTGAAGATCTGGGAAAAGAAATAAGGAATTATTCTCCGGATACTTCTCTTATTGTGCTTACTATGTATAGTGAGAATATGAGGCTCATAAACATTCTCAGAAATTTAAATCCTGAAGCTTTTCTAATTAAGAGTGACATAACTCCACAAGAATTTTTGAAAGCTTTTAATAAAGTAAGGGAGGGGGAAGTACATTATAGTAAATCCATTATTGAAATTATGAGGAAACAATTAACGTCCGATGTCGTTTTGGATGAATATGACAGAAATATTCTTTTTCATTTGGCAGAGGGAGTAAGGACAAAGGATCTGGTTGATATTATTCCTCTTTCCTTGGCGGCAATCGAAAAAAGAAAGAAAATTCTAAAGGAAATATTTGAGGTTCAAAATAATGGCGATTTGGCCTTAGTGAGTCAGGCCCGTAAGAAAGGATTTTTGTAATCCTTTCGTCTTCGGAAAAAGTCGGTATTTTATTTTGAAATTTAAAAAGATAATTTTTCCATAACTGGTTTCCTTCCACTTATTGTATGGAAGGATTTTGTGAATGAGTGGATCGCTGAGAAGAAGGGTTATAAGCTAACAGGTACCTGAGAAAACAAAAAAGGGCTGATCAATTGATCGGCCCTTTGCTTTTGTTTACAATAAGTACCTTATTCTGCTACTTCCATAATAGTGTAAACCGCATACCCGTTGGCGGGAGCTTCTAAAGA